>CAZGPW010000116.1:0-9252 GCA_964527535.1 uncultured Bacteroidales bacterium | reverse complement strand
CCAATACGCGGGGCGATGAAATTGGGAATACGTCCCCATTTGGACAATTTTCTGAATATCATTGCAGCCGGCACAATCACATCAGCGCGGTCGGGTCTGAGTCCCATTTTATTGATCCGTTCTTCAAGTGACAGGGATTTCAAGTTTTTGTAGGCTTGTTCAAGCTGTTCTTTGCTGATGGTATGTTTATCAATGTCACCGTATAATTTTGTGAGTTTATTGATATTGCCTCCCGAGCAGATACAGTTCACTTCACTGTTGTTTTGCCGTGTGGATTTTATCCATTGCTTCATGTCTTCCCATTCGGTGGAATGTACTTTATCCAGCAACAACCGGATGGTTCCTATGGAAAAGGATTTGGATTTCACAAAAGCACCCTCGGAGAAATAAGATATTTCCGTGCTTCCGCCACCAACATCAATAAACAAGGTATCGTCATACACCAGTTGAAAATTAGCGTTGGTAGCTTTGCTGATGATTTTAGCTTCCTGTATCCCGTCAATAATTTCGAGATTGATGCCACATGCCTCTTTGATTCTGCCCAAAACTTCCTCTTTGTTTTCTGCTTCACGCAATGCAGCGGTGGCACAAGCCTTCGCCATCATGGGTTCATAAACATCAATCAGCAACTGGTACGCCTTGATGGTTTTTATGGTTTTATCAATTTTTGTTTCTGAAATGTATCCCTTTTCAAACACATCCAGCCCCAGCCGCAGCGGCACCCGTGTAATGGTTGCTTTATCCGTAAAAGGACGGCCGAATCGTTCATACACGTTGGTTATCAATAATCTGCCGGCATTTGAGCCGATGTCTATAGCAGCAACTAACATTTTCAGCTTGGATTTTTATAATGTTTCTGTTTTAGGTAATCATAGGTATCCCATTGTGTGCGGACTTTGGGTAAGTTGTTTTGTTTAAACCGGTTGGCAAAGGTTCCATCCACGATCCGTGCTTTGGTATTGTCCCGCAATTGAATATCCAGCATGTCAAGCAGTTCCTGCTTTAAGGATTCGTCGCGAACAGGGGCCGTTACTTCAACCCGGTTGTCAAGATTCCGTCCCATCCAGTCTGCCGAGCCAATAAAAACCTTTGTATCTCCACCATGACAAAAAGCTGTTATTCTGGCATGTTCAAGGTATTTATCAAGGATGCTATACACTTCAATGTTTTCGCTGACTCCATCTATCCCGGGAACAAGTGTGCAAATACTACGAATAATCATCTTAATTTTTACGCCGGCCTGGGAGGCTTTATACAATTTATTTACCATGCGCTTATCATCTAAATTATTGAGTTTTATTATAGCCCACGATTCTTTTCCGGCATTGGCTTCATTGATTTCATATTCCAGCATTTTCATGAAAAAGTTACGTGTGCTGAAAGGACTGACAATGAGATTTCTGAAGCGCATAGGCCGGTATGTGGCTTCAAACAATTCAAACACTTTCCGGATTTCATGTGTCATCCTTCTGTCACTGGTAAGTAAACCAACATCAACGTACTGCTTTGCTGTGGATTCATTAAAATTACCTGTTCCAAGGTAGCCATAGTACAGGTTTTTATTGTCTTCCTTTCTTCGTATCAGTAATAATTTGGCATGAATCTTAAATCCGGGAATGTTTTTTATGATTTTCACCCCTGCTTCCTGTAGTTTTTCAGCAAGATAGATATTTTGTTTTTCATCAAAACGTGCCTGTACTTCAAGAAAAACCTTGACGTTTTTACCATTTCGGGATGCATTGATCAGAGCATTGATTACCGCTGAACGATTGGCTACCCTGTATAAGGTTATCCTGATTGATCTGACTTTTGGGTCAATGGATGCTTCCCTTAGTATGTCCAGCATGTGATTGAATGACTGATAAGGATAATGCAGTAAAATATCTTTTTTCTGAATGGTATTAAATATACTTTCCCTTTCAATTATGTCTTTATGCCACAGGGGGGTTATCTTTTTAAAGGAATGTTCAGGGCCAAGCAGATCCGGGAAATTCATAAAGTCTTTGGAATTATGATATCTGTCCCCTTCAACAAGATGGTAAGTTTCCCCGCCTGAAATTTTTGATAAAATTTTATCACGAAGCATATCCGGCATGTTCCTGTCATAGACAAAGCGCACCGGCGGACTGGTTTTGCGTTTTTTCAAACTGTCTGATAAAATTTCCAGAAAACTTTTGGACACATCTTCTTCAATATCCAGCTCGGCATCGCGGGAAAATTTAAATGTATAAGCTTCGTAACCTGAGTAATTGAACACGGCAAAAACATCATCAAGGCAATAGCGGATGACATCATCAAGCATTATTATATAATGATTGCCTTCTTTTGGGGGCAATACCAAAAACCGGTCAACCTGTGAGGTTGGAATTTTTATAATGGCTAAATGCGGTTTTTCAGGTTTTTCTTCACGGTGCAAAATAACACCAAGGTAAATGTTTTTGTCTTTTAGATACTCCGGGTCTTTCAACCTTTTTATGATGATAGGAAATAAGTACTGCCTTACTTTTTCCTTGAAATATCGTTTTACAAATTGCCCATGTTCCTCAGAGATCTCATTCTCATTTAAAAGATATACCCTTTTGTTTTCCAGGTCTTTTCTTACCTCTTCAAACACTTTGGAAAATTTCTGTTGTTCTTTGCGAACGGTATCATACACTTCATTCAGAATGTTTTTGTAATAGGTAGCTTTTTTGGGATATTCCTTCTCATTCAATGTGACGAGACGGTTTAATGTCCCCACGCGAACCCTGAAAAATTCATCCTGATTGTTGGAAAAAATACCCAGAAATTTAATTCGCCCCTGCAAGGGATTGTTCCTGTCGTCAGCTTCCTGCAACACCCTGTTGTTAAACTGCAACCAACTGATTTCCCTGTTTATGTATAACGCGTTCTTCATGCATATAAAAACCTACATTCACAATTTATATTTGCGGTGAAATTACAAAAATTTCACGGTTTTTTTGCGTATGACAAAACAAAAATCAAATCTTTTCCCACATTTTTTGTGATTGCTTGCATTGATATACCATAGTATTGAAGGTAAGTTTGGGCTATGCCGGGTGCTGTCAGAAATGAAAGTGTAAGGTCAGGGCGTTAATTAGATTTTTTTATATCAATTACTTTTTTTATATTTGTATTAATGACCAATTAAAAATTTGCATGATGGAAAATAAGGAAAAAAGAAAAAGACAGGAAATTTTTGCAAAGGTTGTAAAAGCGGGAAGAAGAACGTATTTCTTTGATGTACATCAAACCAAAAAGGGCGATTTGTACTTAATCATTACAGAAAGCAAAAAATTTTACAACAAAAAGGGGTCTTTTCACTACAAAAAGCATAAAATATTTCTCTACAGGGAAGACTTTGACGAGTTTGCTGATGCATTTAAGGGGTGTATTGATTTTATCAATGAAAACATAGAAGAATCCCTTGAAAAAGGTGGGCTAAACACTGTAAAACAAGAGGATGAAAAAGAGCCTGGCGATGTTTCTTCTGATTATGGAAATGATAACACGGAGGATCAATCACCGGAAATTCATGGTCACAAAGATAATACGCAAAACTTACCCGAAAACATGGAAACAGAAAAGAATCCTGACAAGGCTTTTACAGATGTGAGTTTCGACGATCTCGATGACACTGAACATGATAAAGGTGAAGATGAAAAGGAAAATGATATTTAAGTATTTGATTTAAATGAAATCTGAAGGTCACCTAAATTACCTTATTGTTATTAAAATTTCATCATGAAAGTGATTGATTATGAATTTCAACAAAGCAATCATTAAATGATAAAACAGTCCGGAGACGGAAGTCGGAAGACAGAATTTCGCAGTTGACTACGCACTTCGGATTCCTGACAGATTATTGAAATTTTTCATAATTTTTCTTTCTTTTCTCCGCGGTGCTTAGCGCTTATCGGTGTAGCTCTGCGGTATAGTAGGTTGTACCGCAAGGTTTTGCAGAGGTGCAAAGAACCGCAAAGAAATGATAAAATATTAGTCATGATAGAATTTAGCTATTGTTTCAGATACTCATAAAATTGGTTCTACTGCATACTTAGTGGGTAATTATACTGTCAGGGCTAAAGCCCATTCCATCTTTCATATTCTTATCACCCCGACCTGATGGTCAGGGTTAAGCGGTTTCTCAAGAGCCTTTACAGAATAATCCAACGACTGCATATAATAATTTCAAAACATCTAATACCAAGTTGCCGAAGTGAACACATATCGGTATCAATTAATCATTTTGAAATGCAATTGGTAGGATATTCCACGAAATTTGCAGCAGAACCATTAATAATGACCATATCTTCAGAGCGAATATCAGGGTAAAAGCGCGTAATAAGCAAAAAAGTTGCCTGATAATTAAAATCAGGCAACTTTATGAAAAAAAACAGTTATGAAAAATTAATCCAGGTCAAATTTGATGCCCTGAGCCAGAGGCAGTTCTTTGCTGTAGTTGATGGTGTTTGTCTGACGGCGCATGTATGCTTTCCATGCATCTGAACCGGATTCGCGTCCGCCGCCGGTGTCTTTTTCACCACCAAACGCTCCGCCGATTTCTGCGCCGCTGGTTCCTATATTGACGTTTGCAATGCCACAATCGGATCCAACCTCTGACAAGAAAAGTTGTTCTTCACGGACATCCCGTGTAAAGCAAGATGAGGACAATCCTTGTGGTACATCGTTGTGGATTTCAAGGGCTTCCTCAAAATCGCTGTATTTGAGCAGGTAGAGCAGGGGAGCAAAGGTTTCTTCCTGTACGATGTTGAATTTATTTTCGGCTTCGGCCAGTGCCGGCACAACGTAATTTCCGCTTTCAAAGCCTTTGCCTGATAGTACATCGCCACCAAAAATAACTTTTCCGCCTTCGCGTTCTACTTCTTTCAATGCAAATTTAAAATCCTCAACAGCTCCTTTTCCAATCAGCGGGCCCACCAATGTGTTTTCATCAAGCGGATTGCCGATTTTGCCTTCAACTTGTTTGTATGCATTCACCAGCCGTTTTTTGATGTCATCATAAATGCTGTCATGAATGATGAGGCGGCGGGTGGAAGTACAACGTTGTCCGGCTGTGCCAACCGATCCAAAAACAATGGCCGGAATAAGCATGTCAATGTCTGCCGATGGTGTGATAATGATGGCGTTGTTGCCACCGAGTTCGAGGATGGTTTTGCCCAGGCGTTTGCCTACAATGCCGCCAACCCTTTTTCCAACGCGTGTGCTGCCTGTAACAGAAAAGAGAGGTATTCTTTTGTCTTCGGCAAAATTATCACCCAATACGGATGATTTGGCTATACAGAGGTTAAATACACCTTCCGGTACATTGTTTTCTTTCAGAACCTTGCTGATGATGTTATGTATGGCGATGGCCGTTAGCGGTGTTTTGGATGATGGTTTCCATATCACCACGTCACCTGCCACTGCTGCGATCATTGAGTTCCATGCCCACACCGCTACCGGGAAATTAAAAGCAGTGATCACACCAACAACACCCAGCGGGTGATACTGGTCCATGATCCGGTGTTCTGGCCTTTCGGAATGCATGGTAAACCCATTCAGCAAACGGCTCTGGCCGGTAGCAAAATCGCATATATCAATCATTTCCTGTACTTCACCAAGACCTTCCTGGTATATTTTACCCATCTCATAAGTTACCAGGGCACCCAGGTCTTCTTTTGACTCGCGCAATGCCAGCCCGATCTGGCGTACAATTTCACCGCGATGAGGCGCCGGCATTTTACGCCATTGCTTGAATGCTGACTGGGCTTTGGCCATTACCTCTTCGTACTCTTCAATGCTTGCGTTTTTTACTTTGGCAATTTCAGACCCGTCAATGGGTGTACTTGATGTTGTCACAGCACCTTTGCCTTCCAGAAATTCGGCGCCGGTTGTTACACCACTGTTGACGTCTTTAATACCAAGATTTTTAAGTGTTTTCTTAATGTCAATCATATCATTTTAATTTTTTGTGATTATTTATTTTGTAACAAAGATGAGAAAAAAAGATGCAATAAATAGTATGTTTTAAAAAAGTTTTTTTAATGAACTTATAATTTTCTTATTGCCCTTACATATAGAAGTTTAGGTCGATTTTGCAAATAAATTATTTATCAATATATGCAATATAGCAAACTTAATTTGTAAAATGTGAAATATGTAAGTACTTACGTATAATTTTAATAGTATCAAAATTAAAATGATTAATTTTGCTGCAAATATGCATCTGTTTTGTCTTTTTATGCATCTTAGCAGTGATGCTTGTGAAAAACGGACAGAACAGAATACAGGTATTAAAAAGAATTGAAGTGTAACATGATTTATCTAACATGAAAAAATTTACTGGGATTAAACATTTTTGGACAGTTGTGTTGTTGGTATTAATGGTGTATTCCATGCCATTGAATGCACAACCAAGTGAAGGTGGAGTACCACCAAGTTTTGAAGAAGGAAAAAGCGTCAATGCAGCAGGGAATTACAGCGTTGATGAAATTTCAATTTATCCACCTGACGTGGAAGCCCTGCGACTCGAAGATAAAGAACGGGGAAAAAATGGGTTGCCTCCGCGCATCGGTATAAATGTGCCGGTGGGTGCTGGCCTAAATACTGCAGGTAGCTGGACAACACGTCCCGACGGATCCCGCGTATGGATTTTGAAAATCACCTCAGAAGGAGCAGTAGCCATGAATTTGATTTTTGATGATTTTTTCCTGGCGCCGGGCACGAAAATGTTCATGTATAATGAGAACAAAAAACAGGTGCTGGGTGCATTTACCCACAACAATAACAAGGACCACGGACGTTTTACAACCACCAAAATTCAGGGCGAAACCGTTTTTGTTGAGTATTTTGAACCCGCAAAGACGGTTGGAACATCCCGTTTCCATATTCAGGATGCCGGGTATTTCTATAATACCAGTAAGCAAATAGTGAGATTAAATGAAACCTATGGTGATGAGCAGGCTCAGGAAAAGACTGTTGGTGCATCTGATGATTGCCAAGTAAACATTAATTGCTCGCCTGTAGGAGATGACTGGCAGGATGAGAAACGTGGTGTCGCCAAAATTGATTTTCTGGCCGGGGGCTCATGGTATATGTGTACCGGATCACTTGTAAACAATACTGCATACGATGAAACACCATATTTTTTGACAGCTTTTCACTGTGGTGCTGCTGATGCATCCGATACCGAATTGCTAAGCTGGGAATTTCGCTTTAATTATGAATCTCCTGATTGCACAGATCCGGCTACTGAACCGGCTACTGATGACATTATCGGTGCAACGCGTATCGCTGAAGGAAATATCAGTGGCGGTTCTGACTTCTTTTTACTTCAACTCGAATCCACACCTGATGGAACCTACTCACCATATTATAATGGATGGGATAATTCAGGGAATGTATCTCCTACAGGAGTTGGAATTCACCATCCATCAGGTGATATCAAAAAAATATCAACCTATGGAACAATTGCCGGTACAGGCAGCGTGAATATCGGTGGTGATGTCATGGCTGCAAATTCCGCGTGGCAGGTGAATTGGGAAGAAAATGCCAATGGTTGGGGCGTTACCGAGGGTGGTTCATCCGGATCTCCTTTGTTTCGTGACAATGGACTGCTTATTGGAACACTGACAGGTGGTTCTTCCTTCTGTGATGATCAAACAGCAGCAGATTATTATGGCCGCTTTGAATACCACTGGAATTCAAATGGTACCACAGATGCCGATCAACTGCAACCCTGGCTGGATCCCGGCAATACCGGTGCTAATACGGTTCAGGGATACGACCCTTTTGCAACTGCACCTCCTACCATTAATTTTACAGCCGACAGAACTAATATTCTCGAAGGTGATGATGTGAATTTTACTGATTTGTCATTATCTCCCAGTGGTCCAATCACCGCATGGTCATGGGAATTTGAAGGAGGTACCCCAAACACAAGCACAGATGAAAATCCAGCAAACATTGTGTATAATACCGCAGGGGAATATGATGTCAGCCTCGATGCTACGAATGATAACGGAACTTCCAAAGATACTGCTTATAATTACATCAATGTCATAGATCCAACAATAACAACTTGCGATACCTTTTCACAATGGTGTTGTAACCCAACCATATATACCAGTGCTGAAGGTTATGTTGGAGGCACAAACGAATATGGGATTCAAGAAGTAGCAGAATACTTCCCTGACGTGTATCCATACAATACCGTAACCGGAGCGCGTTTCTATTTCGCTCAGGTAACCAGCGGCACAAATCCCGATATTACCTTTAAAGTGTACAGTGACGATGCCGGACAACCCGATCAGGTACTCACATCAACTACTGTATCCTTGAGTGCCATCGAAACAGCATTTAACGCTGATGGTTACTACGATCTCGTTTTACCCGAATCAGTCACTTATCCGAATAATGCGTTTTATATAGGGTTTACCGTGCCGGGGACGCAGGCAAGTGAAGATACCATTGCCCTTGCAACCAATGATGATGGTGACTCGGATGCCAATACCGGATACAGCTTGTATGATGGTACATGGGAAACATTTTCTGCATGGGGTATGACACTCCAGAATATGGTTTTTCCCAATGTTTGTCACGATGTGTCACTTGCACCAGTGGCCGCCTTCGAAGGTGTGCCACAGATGGTTAATGCCGGGAATACTGTCGATTTTACAGACCAGACATTCGGCGGAACACCCGATTCCTGGTCATGGACATTTGATGGAGGTACCCCGGGAACTTCAACAGATCAAAATCCTACAGTTACATATGATACGCCCGGTGTTTACAATGTCAGCCTGACAGTAAGTAATGCAAACGGATCGGATACTAAAACTGCAAACGGATACATCACTGTGGTGGATCCAAATACCTGTACGTGTGATCAGTTAAGTCATGTGGTTGGAGGTGAAATGCTTTATACTGTAGCCGAAGGTGAATATTTGGCCGGAACAAACAATTACGGAGATTTGGCTAAAGCTGAATTTTTTGATGATTACGGAACAGCTGATAATCTGGAAGGAGCGTATTTCTCCTTTGGCGCAGTTGACGTAACAAATGCCGGAACGGACATTACTTTTAATGTTTGGGCTGCTGATGGTGGCGCCAGTGGCGATGGTGATCATACATTTTCTCCGGGAACAATTATAGGTGGGTTCTAAAAATTCATTTTTTTAATTTTGATTCATAAAAAACCGCAGAACCCATTAACGATTTTTTATAAATCACAACAAAATTACAATAACT
>CAZGPW010000115.1:0-20467 GCA_964527535.1 uncultured Bacteroidales bacterium | reverse complement strand
AGTAAAGGGCTTTAGCCCTGGCTTGAACTACTGCTTAACCCTGGCCTTCAGGTCAGGGTAAGCAACCATGAAGGAAGGTAAAGGGCTTTAGCCCTGCCTTGAACAACCGATTAAGCCTGGTCATCAGGTCTGGGTTATGAAAATATGAAAGATTGATAGTGTTAAATTTTGTGTGTTTTTCGCCTTGAAAACCCCAACTTAAATGCTGGGGTATATCGGCTTCAGAAGAATGAAATAGTGAGAACCCGACTAAGGTCTTATGCCAGTAGTGACACCTGCTTAACCCCGGCCTTCAGGTCAGGGTAAGCAACCATAAAAGAAGTAAAGGGCTTTAGCCCTGCCTGTTAGCTATATCCAACCGATGACTTTCTGTCCCCCCTCATCGTAATCGAACTAATGGACAAGATCAAAAAGCACATCAGAAACAATTTCAAAAACCGGAGGAGTAAAGAATAGCAACGAGTCCTGGTCTTTTTGTACTGGATTTTTGTATGTTAAATTTTTCAATATACCTTTGCCCCCATTACCAATTGTTGTGAAAAATGAGTAAAATCGTAAAGAATTATTGTGAATTTCCACGGTTTATGCGCCGGCCGATGTGGCGTTTATGGCATAATTTTATGATAAAGTTTGATGATGATGTATCGGCAAATTTCATCAACTATGGCTATCAGAGCCTGAATGGGCACGTTCCCCGCGAATTAGATCCCCGGGACGAGCCCAACCGGTATGGCATACAATTGTATGATCACGTTATAAGCAAAACATCAATTGAAGGCAAGGAAGCAGTAGAGATTGGCTCAGGACGGGGTGGCGGCGCGTCATTTATCACCCGTTATCATAAACCTTCAAAATATGTGGCCGTTGATATCTCCGAAAAAATCATACGATTTTGCAACGCCCATTATAACGTTGACAACTTGAGTTTTGTTCAGGGCAAAGCGGAAGCCCTTCCCCTGGATGATAACAGTTTTGATGTTGCCATTAATGTTGAGTCTTCAAGGTGTTATACCAACAAAACAGCTTTTTTCAATGAGGTCAGCCGGATATTGCGGCCTGGTGGAAAACTAATGCTTGCAGACATGATAGAGCCACATGAAGTAGCAGGCTACAAGAAAAGCATTGAAGCAAGTGGGCTTGAAATTGAGGAGGAATCAGATATCACCAAAAACATCGTTAAGGCACTTGATCATGACACGGAACGCCGAAAAACGCTGATTGACAAAAAGGTTCCCGGTTTTTTACGTACAAACTTTTATCAATTTGCCGGCACCAAAGGCTCTGAACGCTATGAAGCATTCACCAACGGGAAATTCCGTTACTTGTGTTTTGTGATATCGAATTAGCATTTTGCTGAACGATAACCAAAGATCAGGCAGCCACTACCAATAGTTAGTTTTTTAGCGTATGCTAGCGCTCAATAACTGCCCTGTACCGACGGATGAAGGTAATAAATATTATACCATGTTGCGTTCACATATCGGGATTACACACTTGAACACTTGAAAGCAACTTGGTATAATATGCGTAGCGAAAAGTAAATACCGGCCGGGTTTGCGCATTCTTACCCCAGAAGAAACATACCACTAAGCACAATACCAAAACCACCGGCAAATCCTGTGTAAACTTCGTGCGGCTTATGGTATCCAAGAGCAAGGCGTGAGCTTATAACACTGCCACTGACAAGAAACAGAATCATGATTTCTGTTTTTAGTGTTACATTATACTGAATGCCCAGAAAAAATAATAACCCGGTAAGGACACCCACAGATATTGCGTGTGAACTTATGTGATAAATTTTGTTAATAAGGGTTACTATAAAAACAATGGCTGTGCTGATTATCATGATGTTTTTTAAGTGCTCCGGAAAGGTAAATTTGCACATCAACATGGAACTGACCAGGTAAAGAATAGCAATGCTGATATAAGCAGGAAAACGACTTTGGGGATTTTTCAGCAACAAATCGGGAATCAGTTGCTGGTAATACAAAAAGGGAATTACAAGCAAAGGCAAAACAACGGTCAATGCAAAGAAAATGATCAGGAGCGAAAAAAGCATTTGAGAATCCAGGAGCCATCCGTAATTTCCACTGTAAAATATTAGCAGAACAGAATAAAAAACCGTAAGCAGGGGATGAAATAAAATACTGAAAAGCCGGGGGAAAAACCTGTTCATGATCAGAGTTCTTTTCTCAGACGTCCAACCGGGATGTTAAGTTGTTCACGGTATTTTGCAATGGTACGCCTTGCAATTTTATATCCTTTTTCTTTTAATAGTTCAGCCAGTTTCTCATCAGTAAGTGGTTTCTTTTTGTCTTCCTGTTTTATCAGGTCAAGCAGGATATTTTTGACTTCCCGTGTGGAAACCTCTTCCCCGTCTTCTTTGGAAATGGATTCGGAAAAGAAATATTTAAGCAAATAATTGCCGTAGGGGGTTTGGACAAACTTACTGTTGGCTACCCTTGAAATCGTTGAAATGTCTAGCCCTGTGCTGTCTGCAATGTCTTTCAAAATCATGGGTTTAAGCGCAGATTCATCGCCTTCAAGGAAAAAACGGTATTGATGTTTGACAATGGCTTCCATCGTCATCAGCAATGTGTTTTGCCGTTGTTTGATGGCATCAATGAACCATTTTGCATTGTCCAGTTTTTGTTTGACAAACATCATGGCCTCTTTGTCTTGCTTCGTGCGTTTTTTGCTTTGTTTAAACCCCTTGATCATGTCGGAGTAGGTCTGATTCACATGAAGCTCCGGCGCATTACGTGATGTCAGGCTGATTTCTATTTCACCGCCCTTTATGTTAACAATAAAATCCGGGATGATGGTTTGAAAAGATTGGCTTCCTGATCCTGAAACGCCGGGTTTTGGATTGAGTTTCCGGATAATATCAACGGCCTCTTTCAGGTCTTCTTCATCAATTTTTAACCGGTTCTGTATCTTTGAATAGTGTTTTTTTGTAAATGCTTCAAACTGAGTTTCAATGATTTTTATGGCCAGTTCTGTCAGCGGGGTTTGAATTTCCTTACGCCTGAGCTGAAGCAAAAGGCATTCCTGCAGGCTTCTGGCGCCCACTCCGGGTGGATCAAGGCTTTGAACCACCTTAAGAGCATTTTCAAGTTCTTCTTTTTCAACAATAATATTTTGCGAAAAAGCCAGGTCATCTACAATTGATTCCAAATCACGTCGCAGGTACCCGTTTTCATCCAGGCTGCCCAGTAAGTAATTGGCCTGAATGTAGGTATCATCGTCAATGTTTTTTAACGAAAGTTGGGCACGGAGGTTATCAAGAAAGCTTTGCCCGTCAGAAACCGGAATGTCTCTGGCTTCATCATCTTTGCTGTAATTGTTGGCTGTCAACTTATAATCAGGGGTGTCATCGTCGGTGATGTAATCATCCAAACCAAACTCATCATCGGCCTGGCTGTCCTGTTCTGTGTCTTCAAGGGATTCAACCTCATTTTCATTTTCGTCAGCCCCTTCCTCAAGAGCCGGATTTTCTTCCAGTTCTTTCTTTACCCGTTGTTCCAACTGCAAGCCGGGCAATTCCAGCAACTTGATCATTTGAATTTGCTGCGGAGAAAGCTTTTGCTGTAATTTTTGTTGCAATCTCTGATTTAACATAACTTCATTTTAAAATCTCATTCACAAGATACAAAAAATTTTGACTCTATTACAATCAATGAGTGAATAATTTTTTTGCTGTATTCTAAATATGAACGATAGCATGATAGCACGATAGCATGAATACACGAATGCGAGATAGTACGAGATATATAGGGATTATCATAATTTCCATTGGTCATGATTCGTGTACATAATGATTAACACCGATATATGTTCTTATTATTTTCCATTTCGTCTAATCGTGCTTTCTTTTTTATGTGTCCGTATTTTTCCATATTAAATATTACTTATTTACTTCTCATTCCATCGTTCCTTGGTTCTTTCATGCTATCATCCCATCTCACCATCACACTCCCGCGTGAGGGATAGAAGCGGTACCCTGCAATTCGCCGTTAGGCGAATGAAGCGTACAAGCGGATAGCCCGACCCCGCAGGAACGGAGGGGGCACGCCCTAATAATAATATCACTCCGTTTCTCCATTGTTCCATCATACTATCGCTTCATTATGCCATCGTACTAAAAATCAATCAGTCCTGTTTTAAAATTCCGCATTCTTAGGCGTCCGGGGAAAAGGTATCACATCACGGATGTTATTCAGTCCGGTAACAAAAAGCAGAAGCCTTTCAAATCCCAGTCCATAACCACTATGAGGAACAGTGCCAAACTTACGTGTTTCCATAAACCACCACATTTCTTCCTGGGGTACGTCCATTTCTTTCATGCGTTTTGTGAGCTTGTCATAATCTTCTTCCCGTTGTGATCCGCCAATGATCTCACCAATTTGTGGAAACAATACATCCATTGCCCTGACCGTGTTGTTATCATCGTTCATTTTCATGTAAAAGGCTTTGATGTCTTTGGGGTAATCAGTGATGATCACGGGGGTTTTGAAATGATTTTCGACCAGGTATCGCTCGTGTTCAGATTGTAAATCCGTTCCCCAGTTTTCAACCGGATAGTGGAATTTTTTCTTTTTGTTTGGTTTCGAATTGATTAGAATATCAATGGCTTCGGTGTACGTTATTCGTTTAAAATCACTGGAAACCACAAATTCCAACCTTTCCAGTAAACTCATGGCTGAACGTTCATTCTGTGGTTTTTGTTTTTCTTCGTTTGTTCTTCGTTGCTCCAAAAATTTCAAATCATCAAAGCAGTTGTCCAGGGCATATTGAACCAAATACTTCAGCATTTCCTCGGCCAGGTCCATGTTATCATGGATATCATAAAAGGCCATTTCCGGTTCGATCATCCAGAATTCTGCGAGGTGCCTGACGGTATTTGAATTTTCAGCCCTGAAGGTTGGTCCGAATGTATATACTTCACTCATGGCAAGGGCTGCCAGCTCTGCTTCAAGCTGCCCGCTGACAGTCAGATTGGTTTGTTTGCCAAAAAAATCTTTGGAATAATCTATGTTGCCGTCTTTTGTTTTTGGGATATTTTTCAGATCAAGGGTCGTTACCTGGAACATTTCACCGGCGCCTTCAGCATCGGAGCCTGTTATTATGGGTGAGTGGATGTTGTAAAAACCCTTGTCATTAAAAAATTTATGTACAGCAAATATCATGGCATGGCGAACCCGGGTAACTGCCCCAAACAAATTGGTGCGAAAACGCAGGTGTGCAATTTCACGCAAAAATTCGAGGCTGTGCCGTTTGGGTTGCAACGGATATTCATCGGGGTCTGCTTTTCCAAGCAACCTGAAATTCTCAGCCTGTAATTCCACATTTTGTCCTTTGCCTTTTGAGGCAGCCAATGTTCCTTCGATGGCTACCGATGCTCCGGTATGAACATTGTCAAGTATGTGATTATCAAAGCGGTCAAAATCAACCACCACTTGCAAATGGTGAAGCACAGAACCGTCATTGACAGCAAGAAAAGCAAGGTTTTTACTGGCCCTTTTATTTCGAACCCATCCCATTATCAACACCTTACGGTCGTCGCCGGGCATTGACAATGCATCTTTAATTTTTGTGCGTTTCATATAGGTCTGTTTTTAAGCGGACTTCTATTAATTTGCCACAAAAATAACATTTATTAACATCCAACCTACCGCCGTTACGTTAGATGTTAAAAAACCAGGATTATCACAAATAAAGTCAGAAAAGGAATTACCATCAAAAAGGAATCCACACGGTCGAGTATGCCGCCGTGGCCGGGGATCAGGGTTCCGCTGTTTTTTTCTCCTGCCATGCGTTTAAGCTGACTGATAAGCAGGTCCCCCATGGTGCCAAAAACGGCAACGATGATGATCAATATCAGCCATTGCGGGTTGGTTAATAAATCCCATGTGCGGTTTAATATCCATACCGCCGGAAACATAAAAATAACGCCACCAAAAAAACCTTCCCAGGATTTTTTCGGTGAAATGCGGGGAGCCATTTTATGTTTGCCCAACAAGCTGCCGGTTAAATAGGCAAAGCTGTCAAAAACCCATATAAGGATGAGTGCCGATAATAAAAACTCAGGATGGTAATTGTGATGAAACAGGGCAAAACCTATTTTTGTAAAAGGCATCTGCACAGGCACCCACAGCAACAATGCGGTCATGGAAAGGGGAAAGGCTACGTATGTCGTTGACATTAAAACCGGTAAAATTGATTTTCTGCCCTTGGGTTTCAGTAGCGCTGTCACAATCACCAAAAGAAAAGGAACTGCAAGCACTGCCCATATAATAAGGTGTGTTTGTTCAAACGCCAGGAAAAGGAACACAAAAGCCACGAAAAAAGGGGTGCATACAGCGGCTGTAAATGGAAACACCGTAAGGCCTGATTTTTGCAACAGCCGGGCAAATTCCATGCTTGCAAAAAAACCAACAATAAGCATCAAAATTGCCCAGACATACCATGCGGATATCAGAGCGGTGATCATCACGGCAACAAAAACAAGCCCGCTGATGCTACGTGTAAGCAAATTATTCAATTTCAAGGTCTTTTTTAAATTGATTGATCAGTTCCGTTGCTTTGTTTAGGTATGTTTTTTCTACCATGACGTCGATCTGTCCAAACAAATATGAACTGTCTTTTTTATTCATTTGCACAGCCGTGATCCCTGCGTTTTTAAGGTGTTGTTCAGCCATTGCAGCAAGGTGATTTTTGCCGGTAGAAAATACCACTGTCCATTCTTGGTCTTGTGTCATGATGATGAAGTGTCTTTCTTGTTTTTATCGCTTGATTTTGATGTTTATTTGGTTTCAGAGGATGATTTCGACGATTTCGATTTTGCTTTAGTTCCCCCGGTTGTTTTCTTTTCACTTTCCTTGTTCTCTTTTTTGTTTGTTGTGGAAGGTGTTGATTTCTTCCCGTTGCTTTTGGTTTTGTTTGCTTCTTGTACCAGCTTTTGTTCTTCTTCCGGCGTTTCTCTTTTACCAAAAATCTTTTCAAGGTCATCACTGAAGATGACTTCCTCATCAAGCAGTTTTTCAGCAAGTTGTTTTAAGCCTTTAAGGTTTTTTCGTAAAACATCTTTGGCTTTCTCGTATTGCTGGTCAACAATGTTTCTGACTTCAGTGTCAATTAATTTGGCTGTTTCTTCGCTGTATGGTTTTGTAAAATTATATCCGGCTTGTTCTGATGAATCATAATAAGACAGGTTGCCAAGTTTTTTGCTCATGCCAAAATAGGTTACCATGGCAATGGATTGTTTTGTTACCTTTTCAAGATCATTAAGTGCACCGGTTGAAATGCTGTTAAACATTACTTCTTCTGCAGCTCTTCCACCCAGGGCTGCACACATTTCATCCAGCATTTGTTCAGAGGTTGTAATCTGTCTTTCTTCAGGCAGGTACCAGGCTGCTCCAAGGGAACGTCCCCGTGGAATGATGGTTACTTTGAGCAGCGGGCTGGCATGTTCGAGCAGCCAGCTAACAGTGGCATGACCTGCTTCGTGGAAGGCAATGGTGCGTTTTTCCTTTTTAGAGATGATTTTATTTTTTCTTTCCAGTCCCCCGATGATGCGGTCAACTGCGGCAAGAAAATCTTCCCTTTCAATGGATTTTTTGTTGTTACGTGCAGCGATCAGGGCTGCCTCGTTACATACATTGGCAATATCCGCACCAGAAAAACCGGGGGTTTGCTTTGCCAAAATATCAATATCCACATTTTTAGACAATTTAAGGGGTTTTGTATGCACTTTAAAAATTTCAGCACGCTCGTTAAGGTCGGGCAAATCAACATGTATCTGCCTGTCAAAACGCCCGGCACGAAGCAAGGCTTTATCCAGCATATCTGCACGGTTGGTAGCTGCCAGGATGATGACCCCGGAATTGGTATCAAAACCGTCCATTTCTGTTAGTAGCTGGTTCAGTGTGTTTTCGCGTTCATCATTGGACCCCATGTTTGGGTTGCGCCCCCTGGCACGGCCGATGGCATCAATCTCATCAATAAATACTATGCATGGTGCTTTTTCTTTGGCTTGTTTAAAAAGATCCCTGACACGGGAGGCTCCTACACCCACAAACATTTCGACAAAATCACTGCCTGATATGGAATAAAAAGGCACATTGGCTTCACCGGCTACAGCACGCGCAAGGAGGGTTTTTCCTGTTCCGGGCAAGCCAACCAACAGAGCTCCTTTTGGAATTTTGCCACCGAGGTCTGTATATCTTTTTGGGGTTTTCAGAAAATCAACAATTTCCATAACCTCTACTTTGGCTTCTTCGAGGCCGGCAACATCTTTAAAATCTACCTTGATGTTTTTTTCTTTATCAAAAAGCTGGGCTTTTGATTTGCCGACATTAAAAATCTGGCTTCCACCACCAGCTCCTCCACTCATCCGGCGTATCATAAATACCCACAACAGAATCAAAAGGCCGAAAGGAACCACCCATGCAAGGATATTGCCCAGGTAGTCGTGTTCCGTTTTATATTCTGCAACGATTTTTTTCTCTTGGGGTTTATCTTTTTGTGCTTCGGCCAGTTGATTTTCAAAAGTTTCAACATCGCCAATGTTAAAATAATATTGAGGGCCGCTATTCATTCCTCCGCTGGGAGCATCATCATATTTGCCCTGACTTCGAGCCTGTTCAGTGAGGTAAACTTCAGCACGCTCCTTGTTCACAACCACCACGCGCTCAACATCATTGTTGGCGAGCATTTCCCTTTCAAACCGCTGGCGGGTGATTTTTTCGGCACTCCCGCCAAAATTCATAAACTGCATGGCAATGAGGATGAGAGCAATGGCTCCAAACATCCAATATGGATTGAAGTGTGGCTTACCTGTACCCGGTTTCTTATTCTGATTTTTAGGATCAGATTTTTTATTTGTATTGATATTAAATCCTTTTCTTTTCTCGTTTGACATATCACTTATTTGATGTTCCGCATGATTACCACATAATAAACGGAAACTATTGTTATTTGTTATTCTGATATTTCTGAAATCGGGGCATCTCCCCATAAATCTTCCAGTTGATAAAAGGAACGGTAATCAGTCTGGAAAATATGAACCACAACATCAACATAATCCAAAAGCACCCAATGGGCATTGTCCATTCCTTCTTTATTGTAAACCCTTTCGTTCAGGTTTTGTTTGGTACGGAAAAGTATTTCATTGGCAATGGCATATATTTGCACATCCGAGTTGGCATGACAAACAACAAAATACTTAGATACAGCATTGTCCAGTGAGCGCAGATCAATGTTTACAAGGTTTTCACCCTTCTTTTCAATGATAGCTTCGTTGATTGTTTTTAGCAACGATTCGGTGTGTGACTGACCATTGTTTTTTACCATAAATTTTTTTTCAAAGATAAAGAATCAGACAGGAATTAACATAGATTTTAACAAAATAAAAACGTCATCCATTGTTGGTGACGTTTTTATTCTTGATCAATTGTTGAAATAAGACAAATTAGGGCCTGTCTTCTTCCATTTTTTCCATTTCTTCATTAAAAATTTCTTCAAATTTTTGTTTGTCGTAATCAACCTGTAGTTTTTGGTCCTGGGACAGGTTGTTTTCAATACCGTTGAGCAGGGCATCTTTGTTAACCTCCAGAGCAAGGTAGGTGGTAAATTTACCGGTTTGTTCCTTGTATGTTTCTTCACAGGTTACAGTTACATCAGTAAGCTTTTGTTTTACCACTTCACGTGTCAGGTTTTCAAATTTGGATTCAAACTGTGAATTTTCTCCAAATTCAGTTTCATTGACATACCTGTCGGTAACTGATTTGATTTTGGTTTCAATGAAGCCTGCAAGCCTTTGTTTGGAAGCTGTTAATGCTTTTTCACGGGATAAATTCATGTCCTGTGATGTGGCACTCGCATCCGCTCTGAAAAACTCGGAGTCTGACCGGCCTTCACTTTGACATGGGATTGACATCAGTTCGGCATCTTCACTGGCAGGCTTACCTGCGTCTTTTTTACTTTTACAAGAAGTAAAGATCATGGCTGTGGAAACTAATCCAATCAGCAAAACGTTTTTAATTAAAATTGTTGTTTTCATTACCAAGGTTTTTAAATGTTAAAAAATCTGTTTAAAATTACAATAATTTTTTTATGTTGCAAATAAATATTTAAATCGTAAATAAACAAAAGTTGTGCCATTATGAGTAATGAAAAAAAGAAGAAAGGATATGGGCTTGACAAAAAGGCGGTTAAGAAACAAATTCTGGATGTGTTTAATAACAACCCTAAACGAAGCCTAAATTATAAACAGGTATCAAAATTGTTGGAGATATATGATAAGCCAACGCGTAAAATCATTATGGTGATCCTGGAAGAAATGGCTAAAGAAAAAAGCCTGGTAGAAATACATCCCGGAAAATACCGGATAAAAATGCAAACCGGCCATATAACAGGAAAAGTAAAAATCACGCGGAAGGGTTTTGCAACCATTGTTACAAGCGATGTGGAAAGAGAGGTAATCGTCACATGGAAAAATTTGAAATCGGCATTGCAGGGGGATTTGGTTAAAGTCAGGTTGTTTGCCAAACGAAGGGATTTTTCTTATGAAGGAGAAGTAACAGAGATATTGGAACGCCGCAAAGATCATTTTGTGGGAATAATAGAACGAGGGGATAATTTTGCTTTTTTGATTCCGGATGGCAAATTTATTCCTTTTGACATTTTTATACCGCCGGACAAACTAAATGGAGTGCAGGATGGGGAAAAAGCCATCGTAAAAATCACAAAATGGCCTACGCGCACACGAAGCCCGGAAGGTGAAGTAACAGAAGTATTGGGGATGCCCGGCGAAAACGATGTGGAAATCCATTCCATCCTGTCTGAATATAATTTGCCCTATTGTTTTTCGGATGAAGCATTGAAAGAAGCAGACGATATATCAGATGATATCCCAAACCAGGAAATAAAACAACGCGAAGATTTCAGGAACATTCCAACATTTACCATTGACCCTGAAGATGCCAAAGATTTCGATGATGCTTTATCTGTACGAAAGCTAAAAAACGGGCTGTGGGAAGTGGGTATTCACATTGCTGATGTGACGTATTATGTAAAAGAACGCACAGAACTCAATCAGGAGGCTGAAGACAGAGCCACATCTGTATATCTTGTTGACAGGGTGGTGCCCATGTTACCCGAACGATTGTCAAATAAATTGTGCTCCCTCCGTCCCAATGAGGATAAATTGTGTTATTCGGTTGTGCTGAACATGAATGATGATGCTGAAGTGAAAGATTACCGCATCACAAGGACCATTATCAACAGCAACGAACGTTTTACTTATGATGGTGCCCAGTCAATCATTGAATCCGGCAAAGGCAAATTATCAATAGAAATCCTCAAGGTTCATAAATTGGCAGAAATTCTACGTGATAAGCGGTATAAACACGGAGCGTTTAATTTTGAACGTGATGAAATAAAATTTCATTTGGATGACAACAAAAAACCAACAGGGGTGTATTTCAAAACCATGAAAGAGGCCAACTGGCTTATAGAAGAATTTATGCTGCTTGCCAACCGCAAAGTGGCTGAATTTATTGGTAAAGAACAGAAAAAACACCTTACGTTTGTGTACAGAATACATGATGAACCGCATCCGGATAAAATTTCTTCATTCCGCACCTTCATAAAAAACTTCGGCTATGATATAACACCAGGATCAGGATCCCGTAAGCTTTCTGCTTCGATGAACCATTTATTGAAAGACATTAAAGGGAAAGCCGAGCAGCACGTCATTGAAAACCTGGCTATTCGTTCCATGGCCAAGGCTGAGTATTCCACCCAAAACATTGGCCATTACGGTTTATCCTTTGACCATTATACCCATTTTACTTCTCCCATCAGGCGTTACCCCGACATGATGGTACACAGGTTGCTGACCCGTTATCTGGATAATAAACCCAGCGCTGACCAGCAGCATTATGAAGCCTTGTGCGAACACAGCAGCGATATGGAACAAAAAGCGGTAAGTGCCGAACGAGCTTCTGTTAAATTCAAACAGGCAGAATTTTTAAAAGAGCGTATTGGCAATGAGTATGATGCTATTATTTCAGGCGTTAAAGAATGGGGCTTGTTTGCTGAAATCAAAGAAAACGGGTGTGAAGGCCTTATTCCTGTGAAAAGTTTGTATGACGATTTTTATTATTACGACGAAGATAATTATCAGCTTGTTGGCAAGCATAAAGGCCGGAATTTTATGCTCGGTGATGAAGTGAAAGTCCGGATAGAAAAGGTCAATGTCACAAAAAAACAGGTAGATTTGACACTGGTGGAATAAACTTTTTTTCCACGCCTCAAGGCATTATTATGTCCCCTTAAAAACATGGCAATAGAGTTTGTCATGGCTTGATTTTTGCATTCAAAAGCCTTTAAACAAAAATCACATAACATGAAAAAGTTAATTTTAGGGTTGTTGTTTTTTGTGTTTGCAGGGGGTGTATATTCACAAACGGTATTTGTTTTTGATGAAACAACGAAAAAGCCCGTTGCCAATGCCGGCATAGTAAACTTCAGTGAAACGCATTCGGTAATTACCAATGAAAGTGGTAAAGCATCGCTGAAGGGATTTGGTGAAAGCGACAGCCTGCTTTTTCAGCATGCCTCATACCAAAGTCGTCTGCTCAGGATGACTGAAATTAAAGGCATGGATTACAAAATTCCCATGTACCGCAGCATCATAACATTATCAGAAACGGTAATATCTGCAAACCGCTGGGAACAAGAAAGGGAGGAAGTCCCCATGAAAATTGAGGTCATTTCACCCAATGATATAAGCATGATGGAACCCCAAACAAGTGCCGATATGTTGTCAGGCAGTGGCCATGTTTTTGTGCAAAAATCCCAGCCTGGAGGCGGGTCTCCGATGATACGCGGCTTTGCCACAAATAAAGTGCTCATTGTTGTGGATGGTATAAGGATGAACAATGCCATTTACCGTCACGGCAACCTCCAAAATGTGTTGTCTGTTGATCCCAATGCACTGGAAGGCAGCGAAGTAATATTTGGCCCCGGCTCTGTAATTTATGGCAGCGATGCCATAGGCGGGGTGATGGATTTTCATACGCTGGAACCTGCATTTACACAAACGGATACCATGATATTTGATGGCAATGCCCTGGTAAGGTACCATTCAGGAAACAATGGAAAAACCGGCCATTTTGATGTTAATATTGCAGGGGAAAAAATCAGCTCACTGACATCCGTATCGTATGCTGAGTTTGGTGATTTACACATGGGCACAAACGGCCTGTCCGAAGGGTTAGAAAAATATTATCTGCACGACTTGTATGTAACAGAAACAGACGGCCAGGATTCGGTTGTTCCCAACAAAGATAAACACCTGGCCAAAAACTCAGGGTTTACCCAAACGCATCTGTTGCAAAAATTTGCATACCGGATAAATGAACATGCGCTGTTGAAATACAATTTTTATTACAGCACAACATCTGATGTTCCCCGTTACGACCGCTTGATTCAAAAATCAGGTGGGAACCCCAAATATGCAGAATGGTATTACGGCCCCCAAAAGTGGATGGTACACAGCATTGGTTTGGAATTGAACAAGAAACGGAAAGCCTGGGATGAAATGAAAATTCAGGCTGCTTACCAGGATTATGAGGAAAGCAGGCATGACCGTAAATTACGCTCAGAAATACTGCGTCATCGTACGGAAAATGTCAAAATCCTTAATATTAATGTTGATGCGTCCAAATCATTCAGCGATCAACACGCTCTATACTATGGTTTGGAATCAGGAATAAGCAAAGTGTTTTCAGATGGGTTTAGAGAAAACATCTATTCAGGCGAGACAGAAAATATAGCCAGCCGGTATCCTGATAATTCGGATTACAGCCATGCCGGGTTGTACCTCAGTTATCGGTATTTATTAAACCCCCACTGGACATTCACAACAGGTGCCAGGCTTAATGGTGTATATGCTTATTCGCCTTTTGACGATACATTTTATGATTATTCTTTTTCACAGATTACCATGAAATTACTGGCACCGAATTTTATGGCAGGGGCTGTATATAAACCTGAACCCGGAATGCAGGTATGTTTCAACCTGGGATCCGGCTTCAGGGCACCAAACATTGATGACATGGGTAAGGTTTTTGATTCGGAACCGGGCGCTGTTGTTGTTCCCAATGATGATTTGCAGCCTGAATACGCCTGGAATGCTGATATTAACATCAGCAAAACCTTTAGCGAGATTCTGCGGATTGAAGGAGGTGCATTTTATACCATCATTACCAATGCCATAGCCAGGGATGATTACCAGTTTGGTGGACAGGACAGCATCATGTATGACGGAGAATTATCCCAGATACAAGCCATACAAAATATTGGCAGGGTGGATGTGTGTGGTTTTAATGGTGGAATATACGCTGATATCACCAAAAACATTTCAGTAAAATCATTATTAACAAAGGTGTACGGTTATGATCAGGATAATAATCCATACAGGCACGTGCCTCCCTTATATGGCAGCACACATGCGATTTTCAGATCAGGACAGCTAAGCATAGATGCTTCGGTTAGTTACAATGGAGAAATATCGCCTGATGAACTCAGCCCTGAAGAGCATGACAAAACTTACATGTACGCCGTAGATCAATCTTACGCTGTCAGGCAATCAAATCTGGCGGAAGAAGAACAATTTAACCCGGAAGGGTTGTATGCGCCTTCCTGGTACGCTGTAAATTTAAAATTATCCTATGCGATGAATAAAAACCTGGTATTTTCAGCAGGGGTGGAAAATTTAACAGACCAGTTGTATCGTCCTTATTCTTCAGGCATACCTGCCATGGGACGTAGTTTTATATTATCTTTGCGTGGTACATTTTAAAGCTAATAAGCTAGGCCATGCTAAAGTTTCAGATTTACAGACACATACTTGTTTTTCTTGCATTCGTTTCCGTATGTCCCGTACATGCCGACGGGGATAATGATAAAGACAAAAAGGAACCTGCAAGTGAAAACAGGAGTTTTGATAGCACATTGCCGGACAGCATGGTGGACAACACGCAGCGTTTATACGATTCACTTATTGTGTCGGGGATAAAGATCACTGATCAAGAAACAAAAACATACAGTGCTTATGAAGCAAGTCACAATGATTCATTAATAATAAGCAGGTTGGAAAAACTGTCGCGCAGAACAGAAATTCCATTGACTTATCACCCTTCTGTGAAAGCATATATTCAGGCTTATGGGCTGCGGAATCCCCAAAAGATATCCCGCATTCTGGGGCGTTCGGCTTTTTATTATCCCCTGTTTGACCATTACTTGAACAAATATGAGCTGCCACCAGAACTCAAACACCTGGCGTCAGTGGAATCATCGCTGGACCCAACAGCTGTTTCAAAAAGCGGAGCTGTAGGATTATGGCAATTTTTGCCAGGGGCTGCAGGCTTGTTTGATTTACAGATAGATGCCTGGGTAGATGAACGATGTGACCCACACAAATCCACCGATGCAGCCTGTAAATACCTGTCGTATCTGTACAGGATCTTTGGAGACTGGCATCTGGCTATGGGAGCATACAACGGTGGGCCGGGTGCCATCCAGAAAGCCATGGCACGTTGTGGAGGTGAAACAAATTATTGGAAAATAAGACATAAACTGTCGGATCAAATGCAAGGTTATGTGCCTGCTTTTATCGCCATGAATTATGTGTTGCATTATCACCAGGATTTTAACATCAAACCCGGAGTACCACTTTGTTACTATCATCAGGCAGATACATTGCATGTCGGAAAAAAAACATCGCTTGATCGTGTTGCTGAGGTGCTGGGTATAGACTTTGCTATCGTGAAAAAATTGAATCCGGTGTACAGGCAGGGAGTTATTCCTGAAAATGATAAAGGCTGTATTTTGGTTTTGCCGCGGTCAGAGAGCATTGCTTTTATTCTAAATCAGGAGATCATAACAGGGGAACACTTTATTTCGAAAAAAAAGACAGAAAAAAACATAAAACGAAAAGCCATAAAGTACATAGTGCAAAAGGGTGACTCTCTGCATAAAATTGCTATAAATCACAATTGCACGATTCAGGACATCAGGCACTGGAACGATTTTCCGGAAGGGAAACCCTTGTATTACGATGAGGAAATTGTGCTTTATGTGGAATGAGGTGGGATGAACGAGTGTTTTTTTTAAGTTAGGTATTTATTCATACCCTTGATCATATCTTCCCTGTTTATAGGTTTCAACAGGTAGTCTTCGCACCCTATCTCCATCATTTCTTTTATTTGCGATTCCAGAATGCTGGCCGTTTGTACAATAATGGGAATTTCCGGGTGTTGTGATTTCATCATTTCTGTGAGTTGTATTCCATTTACATGGGGCAGTTGTACATCCATAAGCACAATGTCCGGTGCGGCATCTTCAACAATTTCCATAACCTCAGTTCCCGCAGAAGCATGAATTATTTGAATCCCGGTACGTTTAAGAAAAACCTTCAGGAGCTGATAGTTCACCACATCATCCTCAACAATCAATACTTTGTATTTTGACCAGTTAACTTTCATCTTGGCATTATGGAATTAATGTTCCCGTTGATAAAACAAGTCTTTCAGGGTCTATAGTGTATCATTCCCATGCATCCAACCGGGATGGTAAATGATCAATAAACTTTGTGTAATCATCAATGCCGGACTTTTTCTTTAATGCATCTACCCAATTTCCATACATGGGATTAGGCAAGATGATGAATTGCGTTCCGAACTTATCTTTTACTTGCGCAAGCTTATCTTTTCCCAAATTATTTTCTCTGTTATCAAAATAATTACTGAAATCACCAAGGTTATCACCGACATATAAAAGTACATCATAGTCTTGTGTTATCTGTTTGCGACGAGCTTTTTTATCGCTTGTGGTAGATTTCAGGAGGTAATGGTCCGGCCTTGTTTCGGGGAAATCAAGGTTTTCCATGTTTGAAATGGTTGATTCCAGTTCGTTTTCCCTTCGGTTGGAGATATAATAAATTTCAATGCCGGCACCTGATGCATACTTCAAAAACTCAATGGCTCCTGGAAGGGCTTTAGCTTCTGCTCTGTCAGTCCATTGTTTCCAGAAATCATGTGAATACTGTTTTCCTGTCCTGATCATTTTCACCTGAAAAGGGCTGTTATCAAGCAAGGTTTCATCAATGTCCAGGATAATAGCATTTGGCTTATCTGAACTGTCGGTGCTGATTTGATTTTTAAGCGCCATTTCTGCCAGATTAAACGCCTGATGATAACAAGCATCCATTTCTGCTGATTTTTGATACCAGGCCGTAGCCATGACCAGGTGTTCGTTTTTTGCAGCTTTACTTTCTCCGGGTTGTGGTGTGTTATCCTGACAACCCGAAAAAATGATGGCCGCAAATGCAATTAAGATGAAATTTTTCATTTTGTACGCCTTAAAAATTTAAAGCGAAAGATAGTAAAATATTCAACACATAAAATCAATGAAGAAAAAAACGATCCGAAAACATAAAAACCGTTGTAATTCGCAAATTACAACGGTTTTTATATGAGTTGTGTCAAAGATTTATTTAACGATGCTTACTCGTTTAGTTATGGTTTGGTTGTCGGCTGATATATCAATAAGATAAACTCCGGATTCTGAAATGTCAATCAGTTTGTCAAGTTCAATTTTCTGATATCCTTTGATTCCCTGGATGGCAGTTTTACCAATGGTCTTACCCACCATATCATATACCCTGATGTTAATTTCATCGGGATTTACCAGGGAAAAAGTGAGGTTAATCTGATCGGATGCCGGGTTGGGAAAAACGGATGTGTTATTAATGATTTCATGATTTTCCATACCCACAGTTGTGGAATAGTCAATTGTAAAACCGGTTCCCACATCATCATCTGAATCGGCATAAAATTGCAAAAATACAACCGGAGCGTCAACCACCAGTTGTGTAGGTGTATTGCCGGCATCAAATTTTTCCACGAGTTCGCCAGGGCCATTTTTATAAACATCCAAATAATCCATGGAGCCCCCAAGATCAAATTCAGTAAAATCAAGGTGTATGGATTCAGCATTGTCCGGTTCGATATACCATGAGCATACAGTAGATTTATTGTAGTCACATACCCCACTGCCGTCACTCACCGTTCCTGTAAGGTCAGTATAGGTAAGCCCTGTTTTGCAGTAATCAGAGTTGAAAGAGACATACCATCCATCCGCAGTATTGCTACCATCGGTTAAAAATTCAATAAGAAGGTTTCCGTAGTTACTTTGCACAGATGATGTGGGGATATTATCCATATCAAAAGTTTCGATGAGCGGGGCATCTGTAGATTCTCCACTGTATAAATGGATCACATCACCTTCGGCAAGATCAAATTGTTCAAAATCTAATGTAATGATTTGGCCACAGTTAGGAGAGATCAGATATTGGCAGCTCATGTTGTTCTGATAATCTTCATCGGCACTGCCATCGCCAAAAGCCCCCTGATGTGAAATGATGTCTTTTGTACCACTGCAATATTCAGGGTAGTTATCTTCGGGGTAAATGTTTTTGATGGCTTGTTGATTGTAAATAAAATTGTTTTCATCACCACCGGGTGTAGCTGTTGATGTAAGGTCATCAAGGGTATAGTAACCGTTGCCGGCACCGCCCCAGCCCCAGTTCATGTGAAATTCATCCTCCAAATAGCCATCGCAATTCCAGGCATGCCCACTTTCGGAGGAAGAACCGGAATACACCATGGGAAAATTATTATCAAGCTGTGTACGTAAAATTTCTTTATACTGCGCGTCACTGTAATTGCTTTTGCTTATCAATTGAATGGATTCATCGTACTTAAAATAATCTTTAAGAGCAGTAGCCACTTTTCCGGTTTGCGATCCTGATCCATCGGGTGCCCAATGCATTTCCACGGCAACACCAGCGTGAAAATTGATTTTTGCCAGTTCGTCATTTTGGCCATTGCCTTTCAACGGAATCCCTGCCCAATTATATACTTGATTTGCAAAGTTTACAGTGATGTCACCATAACCACCATTAGACCAGTTTGTATGTGTTTTTGAACCTGTTCCGGTTTCGGGGTAATTCCAGTGTTTCATTACCTGTCCCATGGCTGTTGCTACACAACCTACCGGCACATGTCCTGCTATTCCATCGTTGTCTTCAGGGCACATCTCGTTGTATGGATATCCCTGGTTCCATTCTGTCAATAACAGAGGTTCTACATTTCTGTATGATTTTATGCCTTTTGCAGGTGTATATTCAAGGAGCGATTGCCATTGTGCTGCAGTTTTTTCATCTGCTTTGATGTTGTTGTTTGCAATGTAGGCAATTTGGTTGGCATACCATTCCAACATATCGGCCTGTCCAGGATGCATGTTTCCTTCATTAAAATGACCTTTAAATGCATAGGCAAGTACAGGTTTGGCTCCGTCATCTTCCGAAACCAGGACAAAACCACGGTTGTCGTTAATGTCAAAAGCATAAAATGCGGCTTGGGCGTTTTTTCTGTTTGCGGATACAAGTTTGAGCTCTATATCAGCATAATCCAGGTTTTTAATTTGATTTACATGCTGATAATAAAAGTTCTTTGCAGCTTTTTCAGCCATTTCCCGGGGCACTTCTTTGGCATTAAGAAACCCCATTCCTCCAATGAGGAGAACAATCAATAAAAATTTAATTTTCATAATAACTATATTAGGTTTATACTCAAAATATTCTTTGTTTGTGTTTTAAAGACGCTATTTTATATTATTTTGTTGCATTCAAATGTATGGTTTACACATAATCAATGTTATAATGCAGGCCAATGCTTTCTTTTCTTGATTGTGCCATTTTAATGATAAGGTAACCCACATTGATCAGGTTGCGAAGTTCACAAATTTTAACTGTTAATTTAGATTTTTTGTACAATTCTTCATTTTCCCGGTAAATGATTGCTAATCTGTCAAGTGCACGTTTAAGCCTGAGGTCGCTTCTGACAATACCCACATAATTGCTCATGATTTCCTGGGTTTCTTTTTTCGATTGTGTAATCAACACCATTTCTTCGTTAGGTGTGGTTCCTTCATCGTTCCACCTGGGAATGTTATTCATCCATGATAATCCTGAAATTCTTGACAGGCTGTGTTGGGCTGCTTTATCGGCAAAAACAAGGGCTTCGAGCAATGAGTTAGAAGCAAGCCTGTTGGCACCATGCAGTCCGGTATAAGCATTTTCCCCGACAGCATATAACCTGTGGATTGAGCTTTCCCCGTTTTTATCCACAGCTATGCCTCCACAGAGGTAATGGGCACTTGGGACAACAGGAATAAACTCATTTACCGGGTTGATACCATGGTTTTTACATTTTTGGAAAATGTTTGGAAACTTATCTTTGAACGCTTCTTCACTCAGTATGGTAGCATCAAGGTAAACATGATCAGACCCCTGTTCTTTCATTTTCTGATCAATGGCTCTGGCCACAATATC
>CAZGPW010000114.1:0-6485 GCA_964527535.1 uncultured Bacteroidales bacterium | reverse complement strand
ATGCAATACTACAGTATTTTCACTTGTTTCTGAAAGGGTTACTTCATCAGGATTCCCCATATCAGGGGTAATAACATAATTAGCCGGGTTAAGGCTGGTAATTGTATCACAATATTCTGAAAATTCAACATGTACACTTGTTGGTGACAACAAAACCGTTGATGTTACTTCAGGTGGAACGGTATCCTGATTTTGCCCAAAAATACTATTGGTTGCTCCCGGCGTACCTCCATCAGGATGTATGCTGGCAGCCCAGTTGTACATGCCACTGCAGGTATTCCACGGGTCGATACGCTCAATTGACCAGCCGCCATCGTCTTTGTCGGGGTCCTGATACCATTCATCGGTATAACTTACCTCATCAATAACATCCCCCTCATCATCCAGTAATTGTACCATGGCACCAGCATTGGGAAGAATATATCCGGTCAGTCCGTCAATGGGAGTAACAATACCATATTCTGCAAACAACAATGAATCAGATTCACGGGAAATAATCATCTGTTCATCAGCAGGAATGCTTATATCCGGAAAATCGTATGAACTACTTCCAATGATTAGTTGCCACCCACCCAAATCAATTGGAAAGTCTATGGTGTTGTATATTTCCAAATATTCCTCTTCTGGAAGACCTACCGATGGTGTCGGATCAGCCATAATCTCATTAATGACTACATCAAATTCTCCGGGAACAACATAAGCAAAATTGATGTCCGCATTGACAATAACATTCCCAAAAAGGTCTTCACAATTCTGATATGATAAATTGTATGAAGTATTATTTTCGAACGCAGCAGTGAACTCCAACCATACTTTTGTAGCATCACCAGCATCAAAAGAAGCATTCGAAGGATTTCCAATCCCGTTATCCACCGCATAGTTTGACGTGTTTAATGTGGTGGTGGATTCCATGGGTTCAGAATATGTTATTAGCAGTTCATTATCAGATAACACACTGATATTTGTGAGTTCAGGACTTTCGTCATCCTGTAAAATGATATCGGTTTCTTCCATGATGTTGCCAAAATAATCAGCAACATTGCTGACAGATAAAGTGTACTGGCTGTTATCCATTTCACCCGTTGCATAATGCAATACTGCAATATTTGCACTTGTTTCTGAAAGCGTTACTTCATCAGGATTCCCCATATCTGGAGTAATATCATAGTTAGCTGGATTAAGGCTGGTAATTGTATCACAATACTCTGAAAATTCAATTTGAACACTTGCCGGGGTTAACAAATCTGCTGATATTACCTCAGGTGAAATGGTATCCACATACACGTTAAAATCATCGAAAAACATTTTATCCCAGCGTGTAGATGAAAAAACACAATGCACGCCACTGTATTGGGATGTATCATAAGCATCATCAAAACAGCTTCCTTCATAATAATAATTGGTACCACCGAGTGTGTCTGAAAACAAACTCCAATTTCCTGCATCGTCTCTGATAACTTTGATCCTGACTTCAACAGAGCTCATATCCAAACGCTTATCAACGCCATCAATGATTTTGGTTTTCCCTGAACCATCCTGCCGGTACAAGCTAACTTCATCATCTGTATTCCCCACCATCACATAATACCCATTAATATCCTGATCAAGGGTATCCTGATCTGCGGCCAAATAAATATTGGCATAATTGGCTGATGACGGGTTGAAATCGAATTTTACCAGGAATTCCCAACTGGCGTTATTAATGGCCTGAGATTGGGTCACCAGGCAGGCGGATCCACTTTCGGTTGTATCATACAACTGAAGCTCATTGGCAGCACTGACTTGAAATTTGGATGTTTCTCCCGTCCACTCCGGGTTGCTGGTAAAATCACCATCGGAAAAATCATCGGTAAATTGTGCAAAAGCTGCAAACGTGGAAAATGCAGCTATGATAAAACAGTATATTCTTTTCATAATTAACCAAAGTTAACAAATTTATACTCTCTTCTTAAATTTAACGGCCTCTCATGATGATACGATAGCACGACAAGCGATAAAATTCAATTTTCCTTTTCTTTGCGTCATTGCGGTAACAGGCGATAACTATTCTGCCTGAATAGTTACTATCAAATATTTTCCGAAAATTACAAAAATCCTGTTAATTGTCAGTTACAGATGTAAATTCTTTTCGATAAAATATTTTTAATGGCTCATTTTCTGTTACTTGCAACAAGTACATGGTGTTATGCTATGGTCATATCACTGCGACGGAAAATATATTTTTTGGTGTATTCCCCGATAAATTATGTATTTTTATCCAAAATATAAAAGCTTGTTGAACATCAATTGAGCAACAAAAACAATAATTTACAAGCTATGAAAATTGCAATCGTCGGCGCTACCGGTATCGTGGGACAAAAAATGCTTCAAGTCCTTGAAGAACGGGGTTTTGATACCCACACATTAATTCCTGTTGCCTCTGAACGATCAGCGGGCAAAGCAATTCCATGGTGCAGTAAAAATTTAACCGTAAAAACTGTGGATGAAGCATTGGCTGAAAAACCTGATTTGGCGATATTTTCAGCAGGCAGCCATTTTTCCAAAGAAAACGCAAAACTATTTACAAGCCTGGGTTGCAAAGTCATAGACAATTCTTCAGCCTGGCGCATGGATGAGGATGTTAAACTCATTGTTCCCGAAATAAACGGAAATATACTTACAGAAAAGGACAAACTAATCGCCAATCCCAACTGCAGCACCATTCAATTGGTTCAAGTATTGTGGCCGTTGCACCGGTCTTACAGACTAAAACGGGTCATCGTTTCGACATACCAATCTGTCACGGGAAGCGGTTTACAGGGAATTGACCAACTGGATACCGAACGGAAAGGGCATAAAAGCAAACATCCTGCATATCCGCATCACATCGACCTTAATTGTTTGCCACACGGCGGAGATTTTGACAGCAGCGGCTACACATCCGAAGAAAGAAAACTCATCAACGAAAGCCGGAAAATACTGGGGTTTCCGGATTTGCGCATTACCGGAACCGTGGTTAGGGTCCCTGTAAAAGGCGGACACAGCGAATCTGTCAACATCAGTTTTGAAAAACATCCGGATACACAGGAAGTAAGAGACCTTCTCGCATCAACACCAGGGATTATTGTTCAGGATAACCCTGCAAAAAACCTGTACCCCATGCCTGTCAATGCTGAAGACAAAGATGAAACCTTTGTCGGGCGCATCCGGGAAGATGAATCATTTCCCAACAGCCTGAACCTGTGGATCGTTTCTGACAACCTCCGCAAAGGAGCAGCTACCAATTCCATACAGATCGCTGAATATATTATCAAACAAGGGTATGTATAAATGGGCCGGCGTATTTCAAAACGTAAAAAACAACAAAGGCAACACATCATAGTGCTTGTTGCCATCCTGATCATCGCTGCCTGGTTTTTTATTTCCCACCCAGCTGTTAAATCACGGATAAAACTATTGTTTTACCGTGGAACAGAAAACCAGGTTACATACCGCGAAAGTAAAGATCACCTCAAAGCATATCAACTTTTCGGGCTGGATGTATCCGAATATCAAGACGTCATTGTTTGGAATAAACTCACTAAACATAATCGGGTAGATTTTGTATTTATCAGGGCTACAGCAGGGAAGAATTATAAAGACAAACAATTTGATTACAATTGGCACAAAACAAAAAAACACGGCATTGTTCACGGCGCTTATCATTATTACCGTCCCAATGAAAACAGCCTTCAACAAGCCGAAAATTTCATTCATTGCGTTGACCTTGAAACAGGGGATTTGCCACCTGTGCTGGACATTGAAGATTATTCAAACCTACAGTCTCTGCATAAACTTAAAATTGGGTTGTTGAGGTGGCTAGAGGCCGTTGAAAAACATTATGGCGTTAAGCCCATTATTTACACCTATTTCAAATACTATCTTCTGCACTTCCTAAACGACCCCCGTTTTAATGAATATTCATTCTGGCTTGGACGATACGGCAACTATAAATCACCTGAAAGACCAGGCAAAAATTGGATATTCTGGCAATTCACCCAGACAGGACGAATTACAGGAATTAATGATAATGTGGACATTAATGTGTTTTATTCAGATGAACAAATGTTAAAATCAATTTTACTTGACTGATTTCTTAAAAATCATCTTCTAAATGAAGATTTATGGAATCGGATATAATTTCTCATCTGAACAACAAGAAATAGCTGATTAAAGAAACAGGATTACAACGAATTATACAATATGAATAGACATTTAACGTTTTATAAACACATTAGATTACTGTAAAAACAAAATATTTTTTGCAAAACAGTAAGAAATACATTAATTTTACACCTTTAAAATTTTGACACCATGGAAATAAAAAAATCAAAAAAAGCAAACCTTGAAAACAAGAAAGTCCTGTTTCTTGAAATCGGGCTTGTTCTTGTATTGGGTATAGTACTTCTTGCGTTTGAATGGGGCACACCTGAATTAAGCAAAAATCAATTGGGTGATATCAACATGGAAGACATGATGGAAGAAGAAATCATCAATACCTTCCAGGAAGAAGAACCACCCCCACCACCAGAAGAAAAGCAAGAACCCGAACCCGAACAGGTTATCGAAGAACTCACTGTGGTTGAAGATGACGAGGAAGAATCTGATATTGATATTGATTCCGAATCCGATGAAAACACCCAAGTGGATATTGATATGAGTTCTTTTGATGATGAGGAGGAGGAAGAGGTAGAACCCATCGATTTTGCAATTGTTGAAGATAAACCTGAATTTCCAGGGGGAGACAAAGCCCTGATGACTTTTTTGGCTGAACATACCAAATATCCCGAAATTGCCAAAGAAAACGGAATTCAGGGTAAAGTTTTTGTTCAATTTGTCATTGATCAGACCGGGAATGTTACAAGTGTAAGCGTCGTTCGCGGTGTTGACCCATACCTCGATAAAGAAGCAAAAAGGGTGGTCAGTAAGTTACCCGACTGGAAACCGGGACAACAAAGAGGTAAACCCGTGCCGGTAACTTACATTGTTCCCATCAATTTTAAATTGTATTAATAAATACATTGTAACCAAGATATAACCCCGGTTCATTAATCGGGGTTTTTTGTGTATGGATCAGGAAAACAGGAAACAGAAAGTAAAGAACAAAGCGGTACTTGTCGGCGTAATACAATCAGGACAAACAAAAGATCAGGCAAAAGAATATCTCGATGAATTGGCTTTACTGGCACACACTGCCGGAGCAAAACCTGTGAAATCATTTCTGCAGAGGCAATATAAACCAAATCCCCGCTCTTACATTGGCAAAGGAAAACTGGCAGAGATTCATGCCTTCATAAAACAGAACAAATCCATTAACCTCGTGTTGTTTGACGATGACTTGTCACCCACCCAACTTAGGAACATTGAAAAGGAACTAAAAGTGCAAATCATGGACAGAACCAACCTGATCCTTGATATTTTTGCCACACGCGCACGAACAGCTCACGCCAAAACACAGGTGGAACTAGCCCAATACCAGTATCTGATGCCACGCCTCAAGGGCATGTGGACACACCTGGAAAGGCAACGTGGCGGGATTGGGTTACGTGGCCCCGGTGAACGTGAAATCGAAACCGACCGCCGTATTGTCCGTGATAAAATTGCGCTGCTCAGAAAACAGCTTGAAAAAATTGACAAACAAAAAGCAACTCAGCGAAAAAACAGGGGAAAACTTATCCGTGTGTCGCTGGTAGGATACACAAACGCAGGAAAATCCACCCTCATGAACAGGCTGAGCAAATCCAGTGTTTTTGCCGAAGACAAACTGTTTGCCACCCTTGACACAACCGTTCGCAAGGTGGTGATAAACAACCTGCCCTTTTTGCTATCAGACACCGTCGGATTCATCAGAAAACTACCCACTCACCTGGTTGAATCTTTTAAATCCACATTGGACGAAACACGCGAATCCGATTTGCTTATCCATGTGGTGGATGTTTCGCATCCTGGATTTGAAGAACAAATTGAAGTGGTAAAAAACACCCTTCAGGAAATCGGTGCCGGCAATATTCCTGTTTTGCTTGTGTTTAACAAAATTGATGCGTTTAAATACACCCCGAAAGACGAAGATGACCTGACCCCCGTAGAAAAACATAATTTTAGCCTTGATGATTTCAAATCCATGTACGTAGCTGGAGAAAACCTCCCTTGCGTGTTTATCTCAGCTAAAACAGGGGAAAATATGGACGAGTTTAAAGACAACCTGTTTAAAATTGTTAAAGACCTGCACTTTGAACGCTATCCGTACAGCCGGATATAAATCAAACACCTTTCCTGCCTCAACAGCATTACCACCTTGAACATCAGGCTATTTGATTTTTGTTCTTTTCGCTTGGGCGTGCCCCTTCGGGTCGGGCTATCCGCTTGTACCGGATTTTACTTACACAACCTCCTGGCTATCAACCATAAGCTTCATATTTTTTAACAAATGTAGCAACTAATCCATAATTTTTATCAACAATTAAGTG
>CAZGPW010000113.1:0-20419 GCA_964527535.1 uncultured Bacteroidales bacterium | reverse complement strand
TGCAAGTAATATTGCAGTATCCCCGTTTGATTTTACTTACACCCCGGATCCAGCTGATGCAGGAACCACAGTGAGTATTACTATCACCACGGACAATCCTCTGGGATCTCCGTGTGTAGCAGCCACGGTTGTTTATGATTTGACTGTAAATGCTATTCCAGATGCGATAGCCGGAAGCAATTCCCCCGTTTGCGAAGGTGAAGACATTAATTTAACAGAAACCGGAGGCGATGCCGATTCATGGTCATGGTCAGGCCCTGATGGATTTACTTCATCTGATCATGCCCCCACCATCATTTCTGCTACCACAGCATCCGATGGTGCTTACACTGTCACAGTATCCGACGCCAACGGATGTACCAATACCGATGATGTAGCTGTAACGGTTAATGCTGCTCCGACAACACCAACGGTCAGTACCGATTGTTCCGGCGGAGAAGACAATGGCATTATCGACGTGATAGCACCAACAGGAGCAGATTATGAATATACCATTGATGGAACCTATCAAACCTCAACCACCTTTGGTCCGCTTGCAGATGGTTCTTATACCGTTACTGTAATGAATACCACTACAGGCTGTACAAGTGAAGGAAGTGTAATTGATCTTAACTGTGGCGGTTGTGCCAATCCACCAACACTTACGCTGAGTTCAAATGCATCAACAGTGTGTGGTGCAAGCCAGGTAACCATCAGCGGAAACACCTTTGGCGGCAGCGCAACAGAAGTTACACTAGGTCATGATGGAGCAGGAAGCCTTGATGAAACCACAATCACAAGTTCACCTTTTGACTTTACATATACACCCGCAGCCGGTGATGCCGGTAACGATGTTACCATTACCATTACTACAGATAATCCGGATGGAGCTCCCTGTGTGCCTGCAGAAGTAACATTTACGCTGACAGTATATCCCTTGCCGGATGTTGTTGCAGGGAGCAATTCCCCTGTATGTGCGGGCGAAGATATTCTTCTGACAGAAACCGGGGGAGGTGCAGATTCATGGTCATGGTCAGGCCCTGATGGCTTTACTTCTGCTGATCAGAATCCAACAGTAAGTGAGGCTACAGCATCCGCCGATGGTATTTATTCTATTACCGTGACCGATAACAACGGATGTACTGCCGGAGATGATGTCACCGTTCAGGTGATTACAGTAAGCCCGTCCATAACAGACCCCGGGAGCTTATGCTATCACGATGATCCTGTCGATTTGGAAGCAACCCCAACCGGTGGAACATGGAGCGGAACAGGTATTACCGACGCATCAGCCGGCACCTTTGATCCGGCACAGGCAGATATAGGCTTCAATACCATCACCTATGAAGTGACAGAATCCGGTTGTACAGGATCTGCTAACACAGACATTCTGGTTTATGAAAATGCTGATGCCACCATAGATAATCCGGGTGATTTCTGTTCTGATGATGTCACGGTTGTTCTTACAGCAGCTAATACCGGGGGAACATGGACAGGCGAAGGCGTGGACCCGCTCACAGGCGTCTTTGATCCCGTGGATGCAGGCCCTGGAAGCCATGAAATCATTTATACCATTGGCGGCAATTGCGGAGATGCAGATACGGTGTATGTTACCGTTTATCAACGGGCAGATGCCACCATCATTGATCCGGTGGATTCACTGTTTATCACAGACCCGGCAGTTACCCTTACAGCCGAAGATGACGGTGGTGATTGGTCAGGCAATGGCATAGACCCAATCACAGGGGAATTCACACCCCAGGAAGCCGGTATAGGTGATCATCAGATCAGTTATATTATTGAACAGATTTGTGGAGATACTGACAGCACCATCATTGTGGTCAGTTCTGACCAAATAGAGGACTTGCTTATACCCGATGTAGTAACACCAAACGATGATGATTACAACGACACATGGCGTATCAGGGGCATCAGGGCTTATAACGAAGTAGCGGTTTATATTTTTACTCGCTGGGGCGAAAAAGTGTTCGAATTTATCGGAACAGGTAATGGATATAATAAGGTCGAAAATCAGTGGGATGGTACACACAATGGAAAAGAGCTGCCCTTTGGAACCTATGTGTATATCCTTGAATTAAACAACGAAGACAAGTATAAAGGAACCGTAACCTTAATCAGGTGAAAAATATGTATTAAGGCATGGAAACAATAAGCTTATAAAAACTCATTATTATGATCATGATAAAATTAAAAAGACTGTTTATCATGACAATATTATCCCAGAATTAATAAAATCTGTTATCGGTTACAAAGATATTTTGCCATACAAAAAAAGGACTGCCGTTGAGACAGTCCTTTTTGATGTACATTTTATTTTTTTAGTTAATGAATACCTTTTCAATGTATTGTGATGTTTCGGTGTTGATTTCCATGAAGTAAACACCGGGTTTAATGTCAGAGACATCAATTTTTAACATATCCGACTGAACGTTTCTGATAATGACAGATTGACCAAGGGTATTCACCAGTTTGATTTGCTGAGCATTCATGTTTTTCATTTCAATGAAAATTGCATTTTCAGCAGGGTTGGGATATACAGCAAAGCTGACATCATTCCCGGTAACAGCATCCAAAAAGTCAATTTCAACTGGAGTGGTTGTAGCACAACCCGCTGCATCAGTAACTATTAATGAATACAATCCGGCGGGAACATCTTGAATAGAATTGTCTGTGTCACCTGTTGACCATTGGAAAGAATACGGACTGAGGCCACCGCTAGGATTAGCTGTTGCAGATCCATCGGAAGCCGTTGCAGATGAAGCGTTGGTGATGTCAAGATTCACTACAGGGCTGGCACCAACCATAACAGTAATTTCATCGCTGTCGGAGCAGGAACCTTCCTGTACTTCATAAGAAATGGTGATGTATCCCATGCCGGCAGCTGCAGGGTCAAGTTGGTTGCCTGAAACGCCTTCTCCTGACCACGTTCCTCCTGATGTGGCAGCGGTAAGGGTTACAGGATCATCGCCAACACAAAGTGGCCCGGGGTCATCAATTGTGGCATCGGGTTGTTCATAAACTGTAACATCAATGGATTCAGTGGCTGTACATGTCCCGTTTATAACTTCATACGTGATTGTATGTGTGCCAATTCCTGCTGAAGTTGGGGAGAATTCTCCGGATGATATACCGTTCCCACTCCAAGTACCACCTGCCGGTGTAGCGGATAAACTAACGGGGTCATCGCCTTCACAGAACGGGCCTATGTTGGTGATGTTAATATCCGGCATGGCATCCACGTGGATCGTAATGTCATCAGAATCGCCACATGAGCCATCAATGGTATAAGAGATAAGGAAGTCGCCAGGACCTGCTACGGCAGGATCAAAAGTGCCTGCAGATTGGTCAGTGATGCCTGTACCACTCCAGGTTCCGCCACCATCAGCAGCCGTGAGTGTAATGGGTGCATCACTTTCGCACAAATCACCAACAGCGTCAATGGTGGCATCATATCCGTCAGATACATACAGGTCAATTTGATCTGTAGCGGTGCATGTACCGTTGGATACCGTATATGTTATTGTATGTGTACCTATGCCCGCAGTGCCTGGATCAAAGGTGCCATTGTTAGAATCAGTAATGCCTGTGCCACTCCATGTGCCACCTGATGTGGCAGCGCTGAGGTTTGTTGCAGGATCAACCAGGCAGAAAGCACCGGGGTTTGTAATGCTTGCATCCGGCATGGCATCAACATGAATGATTTCGGTATCGGAATCACCGCAACTTCCGGTGATCTCATACGTAATGGTGTGGTCGCCGGAACCAGCCACGGACGGATCAAATGTGCCGGCAGACTGGTCAGTGATGCCTGTGCCACTCCATGTACCGCCTGCATCTGCAGCCGTGAGTGTGATGGCGGCATCGCTTTCGCAAAGATCGGCGACGGCATCAATAGTGGCATCGTAATAATCAGAAACTGTGATCTGAATATTATCAGTGGCACTGCATGCTCCATCTATCACTTCATAGTAAACAGTATGCGTGCCAATTCCTGCTGAGGATGGATCAAACTGGTCACCGGTAACGCCCGGGCCAGACCATGAGCCACCAGCAGGTACTGCAGATAATGTTACGGGACTGTCACCAACGCAAAGTTCGCTGACAGGATCAATGGTGATCTCCGGCATGGCATCTACGTGAATGTTGATATCATCTGATGCTGTACACTGGCCGTTGGTTACTTCGTATGAAATGGTATAATCGCCGGGGCCTGCAGAAGCAGGATAAAATTCACCAGTGATCACAGCTGTACCACTCCACGTTCCACCACCTGTAGCAGCAGTGAGAGTAACCGGATCATCGTTTTCACAAAGATCGGCAACCGGATCTATGGTAGCGTCCGGCATGGCGTCCACATGGATGACTTCAGTATCACTGTCGGTACATGACCCGATGGTCACTTCATAGGTGATGGTATGATTTCCGGAGCCTGCTGATGCCGGATCAAATTCACCGGCAGAAACACCTGTTCCGCTCCATGTGCCTCCACTGGTGGCTGCACTAAGGGTAACGGGGCTATCTGTTTCACAAAGGTCGCTCACCGGATCTATGGTAGCATCGGGTATTTCAACGGTAATAAAATCTGTTTCTGTATGCGTGTCAGAACCAGCGCCATTTGTAACCGTAAGGCTCACTGTATAGATGCCGTCTGATGCATAGGTGTGCAATGGGTTTTGATCAGTAGAGGTGTTGCCATCACCGAAATCCCATTCCCATGAATCTGCGTTTGATGATTCGTCGGTAAATTGAACATTGCCATCGCATGAGTAGGTTGGTGAAGCTGTGAAATCTGCTACCGGCGCAGCCTCAGTAACTGTAATGTAATCAACTTTGGTTTCTGTGTTGTTGTTTGTGCCATCTGATATGGTAAGTTCTACAGTATAAGTGCCGACTGCTGTGTATTGATGAGATGGATTCTGATCTGTTGATGAACCTGAGTCGCCAAAATCCCAACTCCAGCTTGTGGGAGAACCTGTTGAAAGATCAGTAAAATTCACCGTTCCGTTTACAGGAATTGTTGTGTTATCTGCTGTAAAATCGGCTGCTAACGGTGTTGACCATTCTGTATCAATTACCATATCGTCAATAAACAACATAAATTTATCAGCAGAAACATGATGTATGGCGAGATAAATATCCTGATTATCATAAGCCGATAAATCATAGGAATGTTCTGTCCAGGTGTCGGGTGCTTCAACGGCACCGCCGGAAATATCATTGGTAAAGTCTGCCGGATCGTCAGAAGCGGTTGAAACCAGTACTTCGTAAGAATCATTTCCCCATGTACCGGGTTTAGGACTCAATGCCCACAATGTGAAAGATGAATTATCTCCAAGGCTGAGTTGATTTGATATTAGCCAGTCATCGCTTTCACTTCCATCGGCAGGGCAAATTGACATGCCGACGCGTACACCACCGTGGGCATCAGCGATTCCGTCGAATCCTGCATCTGATGGATTGAATGCCATGAATGACATGGTATCGTTTTCTCCCGGAAAATCACAATCACTGCTACCAAAGGTTGCCTGACCGTCGCCGTCATACACAGACCACGGTGAAAAATCAGCGGAATAGTCGGCACAATCTTCAAAGTCCATGGAAAAGCCAGCGGCTGTAACGGTAATGTAATCCACTTTGGTTTCGGTATCACTACCATAACTGTTGGTAGCTGTGAGTTCGACTGTATAAGTGCCGGGTAAATCGTAAGTTACAGTTGGATTTTGAGCTGTGCTTGCTCCCGGATCGCCTCCGTTGAATGTCCAGCTCCAACTATCCGGTATGTTGGTTGACAAGTCAGTAAAATTCACCGTGCCACCGACATTTATGTTTGTTTGATCTGCGGAAAAATCAGCTACCGGGGGATCGGTAATGGGATTAACGGTAATGTAATCCACTTTTGTTTCCACATCAGACCCTGCACCGTTAGTGGCTGTAAGCTCAACCGTATAGGTGCCTGCTGCGGAATATTGATGTGCAGGGTTTTGATCTGTTGAAGTGCCACCATCGCCAAAATCCCAGCTCCAGCTTGTGGGTGAGTTGGTTGAAAGGTCTGTGAAATTGATGGTTTCCCCTTCAGTAATAGTTGTCTGATCGGCTGAGAAATCCGCTGCCGGTGGGTCGGGTGATTCCACTGTGTGATCTTCGGAATACGTAGCCAGGTTAAAACCGGTTACTGTGAGTTTTACTGTCCCTGTAAAACTGTGGTCAATGGAAACATTACCAGATGCATCGGTTACAGCAGAGGCCGGTTGAGAACCGGATTGCCAGAGTGAAACAATGGCGCCTTCAAACGCACTTCCACCCACTGTTATCTGGGTCTCGTAAGTGCCTGGAGTAACCGTTGGGTTGGTAATGGTAATATCTTTGGGTTCGTCAGTACGTACCTGTAAAGAAGGATCACCAAAAATTGTCCATGTTTTATAGGTATCCCAGTCATCAGATCCTCCCGATTCATTTACCATGAGTTCTGCTGCATTGAAGGTAATGGACCCAAATGTTGTGCGTCCGTAAGTGGTGCTGGTACCACTTCCATAACCTGAGGTGTAATCATATCCCTGGATCAGCAAGTCATTGGCGTAGTCCTGTCCGCGCATGGGAGGTTGCCAGGGCTGGTTCATGGTTGACATCCAGGTAGCAACAGCTCCGCCATTAGGATTTCTAAGCATGCCTTCAGCCAGGCAATCGCTGTTTTCATGAAATGCTCCAACCACACAAGCAACGGAAAATGCGTATGGGTATTTAGGCCCGTTGGTGGCTGATGAAGCATCTGAGACACTGTATCCGCTACTTACCCAATAAGTGGGGGCACCATGTCCGCAATAGTTAATTACACTTACTCCATTGTCCATGGCAGTTTGAACACCACTGGCAGATGCACTTGGGTCATATTCTTCGTGGCAGGTAGTGTAGGTAGTTGGTAGCAAACGTCCGTCATGGATGTTGTTGATTTGGTCGGCATCGGCTTCATTATCGTCACCTATTCCGTCGCCTTCATCACTGGCAATACCCAGTGCGTTTTTGTACCATGTGGTACCAGTTGTCGCATCGCGTTCATAGGTAATGGCTTTATTGGCTTGTGCTGTTACGTCAGTCCCTGATTCTGCAGAAAACCGGCCTATGATTATATCGTGGTGATCATCAGTACCGACTACACAACCTAACATTGCATCCATCGGGGTGGTTTCTGAGCCTCCAAGGTCAGATTTGATGTCTGCCCAGTCGCCAACTAGCAACACGTGAAGCAGGTTATTGTTAGCATTGTATGCGGATTGTATCTCGCTACCTACATTTGTGCCGGTGCTAACCTGCAATTCATCCACATGATACCCTTTTTGTTGTTTCCATTCAATCCAATCTTGTATGGCTGTGGAATAATCGGAAGTATAAATCACGAGTATATCCCCAAATTCACCTATTTCATCGCTCCATTTTGTTTGGTCTTTTGTGTAGTTGACAAAAATGGATTTATAGATGGGGTCCATCTCAACGTTTACTTGTCCCAGGTTTTTTGGTAATGGATTGTATGGAATTTCATCGTTTTCTTTTACTTCAACTGTAATGCTTGTAGCGACACGTAAAGTTTGTTGTACAGCATTGTACTGAAAGGGGTGGATGAAAATGTTTTGGCCCCTTACTTTACGAATTATGTACGGATCGGATGTTTCCAGGATGTTTTGAGGATACAACTCATCCACAACGGATGCAGGATCGATCTCATACGGAATTTCGTCGGGATCCTGATTTCTGTATATTACACCCCGTGATGGAAGCAGTGGGTGATCCAATTCAATTTCGGAGTACTGAACGGAAGTGATCTGTACATCCACATTTTTGGCGCCTGGTAATTGTACCGGGATGCCAAAATAGGGAAGGGATGCCCACCCTTGTTTTTTTGTTCGAATCTTTCCCGGATAAACGATGTTAGAGTAGGTTACACCATCTTTGGTTACCGCCTGAACGTTATATTTATCCAGTGATATTTCCAGACTGAAGGCATCACTGCTGGTAGTCTGGTAATCCAATGTGTACCCACCGCCGGGCATTGAAAAAGCACTAAAATTTAGTAAAAAGATACTAACTAATGGTATCCACAGAAAAAGTAAACATTTACGCATAATATTAAATTTTTGTTATGACATTGTTTATTAAATTAAAAAGCACCTATAAATGAATGAACGAACATAGTTGAATGAACATAGTTTGCTTTTATCAATGTAAAGATAAAAAAAATATGAATTTGGTTGCACGTATTTTCCTTAGAAATGTCAATAAAAAGCTAATGTTTTGAATAAAAACCATGTTAATTATTTATTCATTGAAGGGATATTTGAGCCATAGGCTCAAAATTATAATATTCACTCTAACGTATTAGAACATAGCACTGATTTTTCCGCTTTTGGAAACATCAATATTTTCAGCCGAAGGGATGCGCGGTAGTCCCGGCATTCTCATAATATCACCAGCTATTGGGATCAAGAACCCTGCGCCGGCGGCAATTTCTATTTCCCTGATATTGATAATGAAGTTTTCCGGTCTGTTTCTCATTCTGGGGTTATCAGATAATGATTTTTCTGTTTTTGCGATGCAGATTGGTAATTTATCCAGATTAAGGTTCTGAATTGTTTCCAGATTTTTACGTGCTTTTCGGGAGTATTCCACTCCTTTGTCTCCATATACTTTGGTGGCGATGGTCTCAATTTTCTTTTCCACATCCCATTCAAATTTATAAAGCGGTTCAAAGCAGATAGAACACTGATTTGCTTCTTTTACAACAATTTCGGCTAATTCAGTTGCTCCGTCTCCGCCTTTAGCCCATGAGTCATTTACAGCGGATTTCACATCCATTTTGTCACAATGTTCCTGTACGATTTTAATTTCTTTGTTACTGTCGGCGGAAAATTTATTGATGGCTACAATTGGATTCAGATTGAAAAGTTGCAGATTTTCAATGTGTTTATCCAAATTATCAAGGCCTTTCCTTACAGCCTCCGGGTTGGGGGCATTGATGGTTTTGAGCTCAACGCCACCGTGGTATTTCAGTGCCCTTATGGTTGCTACCAGAACCGCAGCATTTGGATTGAGATCGCCATACTGGGATTTGATATCAAAAAACTTTTCAGCACCAAGGTCAGAAGCAAACCCCGCTTCTGTAACCACAAAATCTGAAAGGCTCATGCCCATTTTAGTGGCAAGAATAGAATTTGTCCCTTGTGCGATATTGGCAAAAGGCCCTCCATGAATGATGGCCGGGTTGCCTTCAAGGGTTTGCACAAGGTTTGGTTTGATGGCATCTTTCAGTAATGTTGCCATAGCCCCCTGGGCTTTCAGGTCTTTTGCATACACAGGTTTCTTATCAAATGTGAATCCAATAAAAATATTACCAAGGCGATTTTTGAGGTCTTCCAGGTCATTGGCAAGGCATAGAATAGCCATCACTTCAGATGCTGCCGTGATGTCGAAACCGGTTTCCCGTGGCATGCCCTGTGTTTTTCCTCCCAAGCCTGTAACAATGTTTCGCAATGCCCTCTCATTCATGTCCATGACACGTTTCCAGGTGATGGTGCGGGGGTCAATATTTAGATTGTGTTCCCTGAAGTGTATTTCATTGTCAATCATGGCTGCAAGTAAATTGTTGGCTTTTTCAATGGCTGCCATATCTCCGGTAAAATGCAGATTGATGTCCTCCATCGGAATAACCTGTGAATAACCGCCTCCTGCAGCACCTCCTTTTATGCCAAAAACCGGCCCTAAAGAAGGCTCGCGTAACACCACAGTAGTTTGATGTCCAAGTTTATTCATGGCCTGTGTCAGACCAATGGATGTTGTTGTTTTTCCTTCTCCTGCAGGGGTAGGGGTCATGGCGGTAACAAGAATCAGTTTATTGCGCTTTACATTGTCCTTGTTGATGAGTTTTAAGGGTAATTTTGCTTTATTGTGGCCAAAAGGTTCAATGTCATTCTCGTTAATGCCCAATTTGTCAGCTATGTGTTGGATGGGTTGGATTTTAGTTTTTGATGCAATGTCTATATCATTCATAAAGAAAGGAATATGTGTATATCTATAAACAAATTTCGGGATGATTTGTTCAAAATTTAATCCGATGATGACATGATTTTCAGAGAGGATAATTAATCCAAATTGATCGGATGCTCTGATAAATTATTACCTGAATACCTCCAGCCTGTTGGCGTCCAGCCTAAGAAAAATAAAAAGGAGCAGGGTAAATGATAAGAAGGATGAACCACCATAAGAAAAGAATGGCAAAGGGATGCCGATGACAGGCATTAATCCGATGGTCATTCCAATGTTAATCAAAAAGTGGGCAAAGAGAATACTTGCTACTGCATAACCATATACCCGTGAGAATTTTGAACGTTGGCGTTCGGCCATAATGATGATTCTGGTAATCAGTACCACAAATAAGACAACAACAACAGCGCTGCCTAAAAAGCCAAATTCTTCCCCCACGGTGCAGAAAATAAAATCTGTACTTTGCTCGGGCACAAAATCAAATTTTGTTTGTGTGCCGTTGAGAAATCCTTTCCCACTGAACCCACCGGAGCCGATCGCTATTTTGCTTTGATTTACATTGTACCCGATGCCAAGGGGATCGTCTTTCATGCCCAGTAAATGTTCAATCCTATCGCGCTGGTGCTGATGTAATACTTCTTCATAAAAGAAATTGATTGTATTCAGATACAATACAGAGGACGCCACAATGATAGACAAAACAATGATGTTGCTTCTTTTGAATCGGATTATGTTCGGTAAAAAAACAAGGATTGCAGCAATGATTCCAATGCTAAATATCGTGTTTAAATCTAATCTGTGAAGCGCGAATTCATTCAGGGAAAACAATCCTGTTACTAATATGGTAGGAACGAGGAGTGTAATGATGGCTTGTTTGTTGGATTTTTCATTTAACCAGAAAAACAAGACAGCAATGAGCGTTAGTATCGCCATTATCCAGAATATTGGGATAATCAGGGAAAGCACAAACAAACCGACGGCAAGTAAGACAATAAACAGAAAAGTTTGATTCATACCTTCCCGGTAGAAAACTAAAATAAAGGCCAAAAAGACCAGGGCAGACCCGGTATCGTTTTGCAGTAAAATAATGACCATTGGAATCAGGATAAACAAAAAGGCGATGATCAGGTGCTTGAATTTTTGAAGATCGAAATTATACCTGCTGATCAACTGAGCTAATGCCAGGCCTGTAAATATTTTTGCCAGTTCTGAAGGTTGTAACCTGAAAAAACCAAATTCGATCCAGGCTTTGGCTCCACTTACTTCTTTTCCTAAAAACAAAACAGCAATTAAACTGAGCATGGATAAACCATACAGCAAGTATGCAAATGCCGAAAAAAACTTACTGTCAATCAAAAAGATAATAAAAATCAATACCAATGATACAGCGATCCAGATCAGTTGTTTCATTTGCCGGCTTTCGAAATCAAACAATGTATCGTTTTCACCGTTCCATGAAGATGATAAAATGGATATCCAGCCAAAAATCGCCAGAAGCAAAAATATCCCGATACTTAACCAGTCAATGTATTTAAATATGTTGTATCTACTTTTAATCATGGCTGTTGTTTGTTTCTTCCTTTTCTTCTTCTTGTGGGATCAGATTTGCATCAAGTATCCTGTCTTCTTTCCATTTTACCTGTATTGTATCCAGCAGGTATTTTTCAACCATAAGTGATGCAATCGGGCCAGCCCAGGTACCTCCGAAACCGGAATTTTCAACATACACGGCAATGGCAATTTTGGGGTTCTCTTTGGGAGCAAATGCCATGAAAATACTGTGGTCTTCACCATGTGGGTTTTCCGCGGTTCCTGTTTTTCCACACAATGTTATATCCTGTATCCTTGCCAGTTTGGCAGTTCCGTGGTCTCCGTTAACAGCCTCGTTCATTCCTTCAATAACTGGTTCGTAGAGTTTTTCATCAAAAGGGAGTATATGTTTTTGTTTGTATTTGGATTCCAGGCCTTTACCCTGGATGTTATTTACAAGATGTGGGGTATAATACCATCCCCTGTTGGCAACAATAGATGCAAAATTGGCAAGTTGTACCGGGGTTACACCAATTTCTCCCTGACCAATGCTCAACGAATAGATGGTACTGAAAGCCCAGCGGTATTCCCCGTATAAGCGGTTGTAATAATCGGAACCGGGAATAAATCCGGGATTGACCGAGGGTAAGCCAATGTCCAGCCGGCTGCCAAAGCCAAAACTTGAGATTTTTTGTTTCCATAAATCCAGGCCAATAGGAGAATCTTTAAAAACAGATTCTTCGTATCCACGTTGGATCAATCTTTTGAAAACCTGATGAAAATACGGGTTACAGGAATACTGAATGGCTTGTATTATTGAATTGGCTCTAGGGTGGCTATGACAACCTACCAGTGCTTTATTACATGGAAAGCCGGTATTGACATCAATTACCCCTTCATCCAATCCTATAATGGCTTGTGCAACCTTAAATGTACTGCCCGGCGGGTAGGCAGCGTTTACAGCTCTGTTGAATAAAGGCCTTTGGTCATCAAGAAGCAGGCTGTCATAATAATACCCGCGTTTTCTGCCGATTAAGATGTTTGGGTCATAGTTTGGATTGGATACCATAGCAAGGATTTCTCCGGTTTCCGTTTCAATTGCTACCAACCCACCGAGTTTGTTTTGCATGAGTTTATTGCCGTATGCCTGAAGACGGGAATCTATGGTGCAAATAAGGTTTTTTCCTGCCTCTGTTTTTTTGTCATACATGCCATCGTGAAAACTCTCTTTGATGCGGTTGTGAGCATCAACAAGGTATATTTTCAGCCCTTTTTCTCCCCTCAATTCTTTTTCATAATATTTTTCCAACCCGTTTAGGCCAATATAATCACCTGCCTGATAATAGACATCTGAATCAACCACTTTTTGGCTTACTTCACCAACATCTCCCAAAAGATGGGGAGCTAGTTTTTGGGGGTAGTCACGAACAAGGCGTGGTTGAACGTAAAAACCGCGATACAGATGAATATATTCCTGTAAACTGGCATATTCCCTTGCCGACAGAAGTTTAAAAAACACAGAAGCTTTAAAATAGGAGTAATGACTTGCTTTCATCAGCCGTTGTTTGAATTCGTTAACGGAAATATTCAGATGAGAAGCAAACTGACATGTATCAAAAGGTTTTATCTGGCCGGGAATGACCATGATATCATAGGCTACCTTGTTGCTTGCCAATATGTTACTGTCTCTGTCATAAATGATTCCCCGCGGGGGATATTGAATTATGTGCCGTTGGGAGTTGCTAAGGGCTGAAACTTTATACTCTTCATTGATGATTTGCAAATAAAACAATTGGATTAGCATGATTATGCCTGAAAGCACAATAATGCCCAGAATTAAATATTGGCGTTGTTCAAAATGCTGATTCATTATTTACGGAACATAATATATTGGCTCAAAATAATAAAAAAACATGTTAATAGAGAATTGATCATAGCAATGCTAATGGTTGTCAGTGCAAATCTGAATGTAAATGCCTCGAGGAAAAACAAAAGAAACTGGTGAATAACTACAATAATCAGGGTGTATTTAAAAAACCAGTTAAAGCCATAGTAGCTTATCCGGGGCGTAGTTCCTGGTTCGAATCCATCTCTGGGACTAAACAGGTTAAGAACCTCCGGCCTGATAAAAGCCACAAAAACAATTGCTGCTGTGTTAAGGCCTGGTGTGTTGGCATAAGCGTCAATAATTAGCCCCAGAAGGAAACTGCTGATTAAAAGCAGCCATCTTGGTGATTCAAAAGGCAAAAGCAGCAGGAAAAGAAGGTAAAAAGAGGGATTAAAATACCGGCTTATTTGCATTTCATTGAAAATGAATACTTGCAAAACAATGCAAACGATAAACAACAGGCTATATTTTGGTATCCATTTAATCATTTGTGTTTTCCAAATTATTTTGTTCTTCTGCTAACGGTAAATTTATGATATACACTGAATGTATCTGTTTGAAATCAGTGGCAAGGCGTATTTGAATGTCCCAAAAAGCAGTGTTTTCTGTTTTTTTTGTTTCTGAGATTATGCCTACAAGTTTGTTTTCAGGGAAAGAAGTACTTAATCCACTTGTCGTAACAGTATCCCCTGCTTGTACATCAACGTATGCAGGGATGTCATTGAGTTGTGCATATTTGTAAGATTGACCATCCCAGCTTAACGACCCGAAATAATCATTTCTTTTGATTTTTACGCTCAAATGGAAACGCGTATTTATGATGGGAATAACTGTGGCATAATGCTGAGATGTGTTCTCAATCAGTCCGATTACCCCTTTATGTCCCATGACTGCCATCTGTTTTTTTACTCCATGCTTTTCTCCCTTATTAATGGTGAGGTAATTTTTTTGTCTGAATACCGAGGCATTTACAACGTTGGTTGTCATGTATTCCGGTACGTATTCCTGTTTTTCCGTGGTAATATTTTCAAGCCGGCGGCGCAACCTGAGATTTTCTTCTAAGAGTTTTTCGTTTTCTTTTTTTAAAGAAAAGTAATTCGTTATGTTAGACCATTTTTCTGATGTGTATCCGATAAACCCTGTAGATGCATTGATAAAAACAGATTTGTGATAATGGTTATGAGAAACGATACAGGCAAATGCTATTCCTTCAAGGATCAGAAAAAGAAAAACAGCATAATATTTTATTAATAACCTGAGCAGTTTATTCATAAACAAGGATTATCTCAGCAAAAATTGGAATTTATCCACATTTTTCAGGGCAATAGCTGTTCCTCTCGCAACTGCATGCAATGGGTCTTCGGAAACATGGACAGGAATATTGATTTTTTTTGTCAGCCGTTTGTCCAGCCCTCTGAGTAAAGCTCCTCCTCCGGTAAGATACACCCCGCGATTATAAATGTCTGAATATAATTCCGGGGGGATTTCTTCCAACACACCCATAATGGCAGTTTCAACTTTGGAAATGGATTTGTCCAGGCAGTGAGCAATTTCCTGGTAAGATACCGGAATTTCAACAGGCAGGGCTGTCATTTGATGAGGGCCGCGGATCAGATATTCTTCGGGGGGATTATCTATTTCTGTCATGGCGGCTCCCACTTTTATTTTTATTTCTTCAGCGGTGCGGTCACCGATTTTAATGTTATGCTGGTGGCGCATATACTCCATGATGTCATCGGTAAGTTCATCACCGGCTACACGTATGGATTTATTACAAACAATACCGCCCAGAGAGATTACGGCTATCTCTGTTGTACCACCACCGATGTCAATCACCATTGAGCCATCAGGAGCTTCTACATCTATACCAATGCCTACAGCAGCAGCCATCGGTTCATAAATAAGATATGCCTCACGTGCACCAGCATGTTCAGATGAATCGCGTACAGCTCTTATTTCAACTTCGGTACTCCCTGAAGGAATGCAAACCACCATTTTAAGCGACGGGGTGATCAGGCGTTTCTTTTTGTTTATCATTTTGATCATCCCTCTGATCATCATTTCAGCAGCATGAAAATCTGCAATTACACCGTCCCTCAGTGGACGTATTGTCCTGATGTTTTTGTGTGTCTTCCCGTGCATTTGCCTGGCCTTGTGACCTATAGCAACTAGTTTGCCTGTTTTTTCATCCAATGCAACAATCGAAGGTTCATCCACAAGAATTTTATCGTTGTAGATTATGATTGTGTTTGCTGTGCCAAGGTCAATGGCAAGTTCTTGAGTTAAAAAGGAAAATAAGCCCATTGTATTTTTTATTTACTTGCTAAAAATAATAATTTATTTTGTTCTACTGTTATTTTATTTTAATGTTTAAAATGCCTTATGCCTGTAAATACCATTGACATGTTATTTTCATTGCAATAATCAATGCTTTCCTGGTCTCTTATTGATCCGCCCGGTTGAATTACTGCAGTAATTCCTGCCTGATGTGCAATTTCCACAGAATCCTTAAAAGGAAAAAATGCATCCGATGCCATCACAGCACCAGTGAGGTCAAAATTAAAATGGTTGGCTTTTTCAATGGCCTGTTTAAGGGCGTCAACCCTTGATGTTTGTCCTACACCACTGGCAATAAGTTGATGATTTTTTGCCAGAACAATGGCATTGGATTTTGAATGCTTTACAATTTTGTTGGCAAAAAGCAAATCCTGAACTTCCTGTTCTTCAGGTTTCTTATTGGTAACAGTTTTTAAATCCGCATCCGTTTCGGTTTTAAGATCACGATCCTGCCACAATACCCCGTTTAATATATTGCGAAACTGATGCACCGCAGGTGATTTTGCTTTATGTACAAGAATAATGCGATTTTTTTTCTGTTTTAAAGTATCAAGTGCTTCATCTGTATAACCGGGAGCAATGATCACTTCAAAGAAAATTTTATGAATTTTTTTTGCTGTTTCAGCATCCATGATAGTGTTTGCAATAATAATGCCGCCAAAAGCAGAAACAGGGTCTCCGGCAAGAGCATCTTTCCACGATTGTGTTAAATTATCACGGGTAGCAAGGCCGCACGCATTGTTATGTTTCAGGATGGCTACCGTGGGATCGTGAAAATCATGCATGAGTGAAACAGCAGCATCAATATCCAGCAGATTGTTGTAAGATATTTCTTTCCCGTGAAGCTTGTCAAAAATCTTGTCGAAATCACCGAAAAACCTGGCTGTCTGATGAGGGTTTTCACCGTATCTTAATTGTATTGGATCATTGTAACTTTGTCGAAACGCTGTTTTGGCATCACTGTCAAAATAATTAAAAATAGTTGAATCATAATGCGATGACATGGAAAATGCTTCCATCGCATAGGTTTTTCTTTCTTTTTCGCTGCTTTCGCCTTGTTTATCTTCAAGAAGGTTGAGCAATTTTTCATATTGAGATTGATGCGATACAATCAAGACATCTTTATAATTTTTGGCTGCTGCTCTGATCAGAGAGATGCCGCCGATATCAATTTTTTCGATGATTTCCTGATGGGAAGCACCAGAGGCCGTAGTTTCTTCAAACGGATAAAGGTCAACAATAACAAGGTCTATATCCGGGATGTTGTGGGTCAATGCTTCTTTTTTGTCTTTATTCGATTCTCTGCGTTTAAGAATCCCGCCAAAAATTCTTGGATGCAAAGTTTTGACACGCCCCCCAAGGATTGAAGGATAAGAAGTGATGTCTTCAACCGGGATAAGCTTTGCACCACATTGTTCAATGTATTTTTGTGTGCCACCGGTAGAATAAATGGTAACGCCTAACTCCTGCAGTTTTTGGATGATTGCATCCAAACCTTCTTTGTGATAAACCGAAATCAGTGCAGATTGTATCTTTTTCATCTGTTTTTATTCTTGCTCATTTTTGTGTTAAAAATTAAGCTGCAAATTTATGAAAATAAGGCTCTAATCCAAAGCTTTTCATGGAATTGTTTTTGTGTTTTTTTATTCAGATTGTAAAGTACGTGTAGTTTTGTTACTTTCGCATAGCATGCAAAAAATAAAAGTCATATTGACAATCGCAATGGTACCATTTATATTTTGTCCTGTTGTTATTTCTCAGACGGATAGTGTAAGCATGGTTGAATACGATTTGTCGTATGATTTTGACGATGGACTATTTTTGCATTTTCGACAATTCAGAATGAATGATCCCGTTTCTTTTTCACGAACAAGTCTTCCACACCCCTCAGAAACCCCTCCCGATGAAGCGTTATTGTCAGCAGGTAAGCTGAGTTTTTTTGATGATTATGGCATAAAACAACAAATTCCGCTTGACAGCATCTGGGGGTATGCTTATAACAACAAGGTGCATATATACTGGGCAGGAGGTTTTCATTTAATCCCCTACATTGGTAACATAAGCCATTTTGTCGCTAAAATTCAGGTAAGATACGACAACCGCGCTGATCCGTTTTATGATCCGTATTATGTTTATACTGGTCCTTCGAGCTATGTTACAAACAAAACAGTGCAGATGCTTTTAGACACAGAGACAGGTAAAATTTATAATTTTGAACCTGAAAATGTACGCAATCTCATTAAAGATAACTCCAGCTTGTACAATGAATATATAAACTTACGAAAAAGGAAACAGCGAAAATTAATGTTTTATTATATACGACAATACAATGAAGAAAAACCGCTTTATTTCCCTTCTGAACAGCCTTAGTTTGGTAGCAGGCTTAATCTTATTTTCTACACATGGAATGGGCCAAATCAGATTTCCGGTACCAACCCAGGAGATGATTCGTAATTTTGAAAACAGCAAAACTTATATTGTCAAAGAAGACAAGTTGATTTCCGATTATAATCTTGGCATTGAAGATGAAGTACAAAAACATTGGCATGCAACAGATGCAGAGATAATCACTTCTGCAGAATTTAAAAGCATGAGAACGGATGAGTCAGCCTCGTTCGTATATATGAACCAAGTGTATTTTAAGGAGGATAAAACACTAACAGCGTATGAATATTTGTTCCTTTCCATGGGAGATAAATCCGGTGATATAGATGATATGCCGGATTTATGTGCTGTTCCGCTGGCAGTAAAAGGCACCAAACAGGAGGAGTTTGTGTATAAAATTGGTTTGATTTTAGAATTTATGCAGGAACATGTCAGGGTGTGTAAAAAACATCCGGATCTGGATGAAAAAGACGTGGTGGATTTTTATTCATCACGGGAAATTAATTTTGAGGATAAAAAATTGTGGCTCCTGAAAAATGAAGTTGAAGCCGATTATCGTAACCAAAGTGAGATGGCATCAATTTATCCTTATAAATTTCAATTTGTTGAGCAGCAAAAGATAAAAAACACCATTGACCAGGGGCGGGATGATGTGCTCATATTACATCTTATTAAGGCTGGAGAAAACCGATATTGCTTTAAACTCATAGTAAGCGCCGGGAAAGCCAGCTTGTATTATTATGATTACCACAGAACAAAAAAACGTAAACCTTCATTGCTGCTGAAAAAAGACATAAAAAAATTTATCCGGTGACATACGAAGATTATCTGAAAATTATTTTCAATGCTCTGCCGATGTATCAGAGGCAGGGGAAGGCTGCATATAAGTCAGACATTGAGTGTACTCTCAGGATTGATGAGTATTTTGATCATCCTCATTGGCACTGGAGTAGTATTCATGTGGCGGGAACAAATGGAAAAGGCTCAGTGTCACACATACTGGCTTCTGTTTTGCAAGAGGCAGGGTATAAAACAGGGTTATATACCTCCCCTCATTTAAAAGATTTCAGGGAGCGTATCCGTGTTAGTGGGCATATGATTTCTAAGGATTATGTGTTAAGTTTTATGGATAAACACTTTGGTTTTTTCAAGTCACAGGAAGCCTCTTTTTTTGAGATGACAGTGGCACTCGCATTTGAGTATTTCAAAGATGAAAAAATTGATGTTGCTATTGTGGAAGCCGGAATGGGAGGTAGGCTTGATTCTACAAACATTATTACTCCCCTGGTATCTGTTATCACAAATATAGGGTATGATCATACAGCTTTCCTTGGAAATTCCCTCAGGGATATCGCTAAAGAAAAAGCAGGTATCATAAAGAAAGGCATTCCAGTTGTGCTTGGGTCAAATCAACCAGAAGTAAAGACCATTGTAAAATCAACGGCGGATGAGAAAAACGCATTGTTTGTATTGGCTTCACAAAAATATAACATTACTAAGTTAGGTGAAGATGAGGGGTGTTCTTATTGGAGCGTAAAGAAAGGAGCTGAAAGTTTTGTTTTGCAGAGCGATTTGAAGGGAAATTACCAGCATGAAAACATCGTAACGGCTTTGGCTACCTTGGGTGAACTTAGAACACTTGAAAAGCTAAATACACTTGCTATCCGGCAAGGGATTGCAAATGTCATTGAAAACACCGGTTTGGAAGGCCGCTGGCAAAAACTGGCATCTAATCCTGATGTATATTGTGATGTTGCACACAATAAAGAAGGCCTTGAAGTTGTAATGAAGCAATTGAAAAGCGTCAGCAAAAGCCGGATTTATTTTGTGCTTGGGGTAGTGAGTGATAAGATTCTGGAAGGTATTCTTCCCCTTTTTCCCCGGGATGCGTATTATTTTTTTACACAGGCAAAAATCCCCCGTGCTTTACCAGCTATGGAACTTGCAAAAAAAGCTGCCTGTTTTGGCTTGCAAGGTGAGGTATGCAACGATGTAAACAAATCATACCAAAAAGCAAAAAATCGAGCAACACCTGATGATACCATATTTATAGGAGGAAGTACTTTTACTGTAGCCGAAGTTTTGTGATTTTTTGAAATTATTTTTGGAATAATAAAAAAACGTCTATATTTGCAGCCTCAAATGCATTAATTGCATTAAAAACGATCATTAAAAATAGGGCGGTTAGCTCAGTTGGTTCAGAGCATCCCGAATTTACTTCGGGAGGGTCATAGGTTCTCAAGTAGAGAA
>CAZGPW010000112.1:0-5539 GCA_964527535.1 uncultured Bacteroidales bacterium | reverse complement strand
ATAAATTCAAGTGAAACCATGCGTTTGCTGCCGGACGGAAGCGCTCATTTCCATTACCACCTGTTGGCCGATTCAAGCGTTACGGCGATGGAAATTTTTGCTGATAAAGCGACAATCGGGAATATCATCATAACCGGAAATCAAATTATGTCTTCAACGGGGGATATTTTATTGAAAGACAATATAATAACCGGCAACATTGAAGGGAATAATATTAAACTAAGCAACGGAACCATAAGTAATGATTTGTACGTCGGAAATAATGTGTCTGTTGGCGGTGCTGTCAATACAAACACGCTTTTCTCGGAAAATGGCACCATAAATAACGATTTACATGTTGAAAATAATGTGTCTGTTGGCGGTGCTGTTAATGCAGATTTTCTTTCTTCTGAAAATGCAAGCATAAACAATACTTTAGAAGCAGACAGCATTAACACCAATGCAATCGATGCAGGGCAGTACCTTATAAACGGTGAACCTGTAGTTCAAAGCCCATGGCAATACAATGACAGCATCGGGATTTACCCGGATTTATCATTGGAAAACCAAAACGTCATAGCCAAAAAAATATACACAGAGAGTATAGACATTGGCTCCATCCGCATTAAAAACGGCGGTGGCCAGCAAATACCACAAGATTCTGTACATAAGGATTCCCTGAAAACGGTATATGAACTGGTACTCAGCTCAGAAGCAAACCGGGTGAGGATAAAATCCGATTTGTTGTTGTCTGAAAATAAGAAAGTAGGGATTGGAAAAGAAAATCCCATGTATTCATTGGATGTGGCCGGGAATGCGCGCTTCAAGGATTACCTGATAGTTGAAGAAGGCATTATTGTTGGCCGCAAACATCAAGGTGAGCGCAGTGATATGGATACCTCAAACGTAAAATATGGATGGATAGATACCCTGCAATCGAAAAACATCAAAACAGATTCCATGAAAATCGGGAATGGCAGCGGTTACATCAAGATCAACGGCAGCAACAATTCCATAGCCTCTGCCGCTGGTTTTATGAACTTTTCGGGCAATGACCTGGAAAATATAAATACCATATCTGCCAATACATTCAGTAGCAATATAATAGGTGTTGGAGTTAACGATACCATTACAGGCTTAATACAAGGCAGCAATAAAAGCTTATTTTACAATACCATTGATTTGCCGGCAGAACCAGAGCCTGCATGCACTTACCATTGGGCAACTCTGCAGGCTGAAGCATATGATCCGCAATTAGGAACATCTAATGAAGGGGGAATAAAATTTGCCACCAGCTTATGTGGTGAAAATACCGTTGAAGAAAAGATGAGAATAACGCCAGACGGGAAGGTAGGGATTGGAACAATCAACCCAGAGGCTACCCTGGATGTAAACGGCCATGCGTATTTTAAAGATGGCATTAAAATCGGAAATTCAATATACGCAGAGGTAAGCAGCCCTCCGCAAGGCGATGCTGAAAACCACCTTTATGCCGACAATCATTTATATATTCAATCTAATCCGGAAAATGCATATAATACAATATTTAATGCGAATAATGAAGGCAAAGTAGCCATCGGCACAAATGACCCCGGTGCCGGGTATGATGATATTATCAATGTAAACAGTTTAAAACTTGATGTCAATGGAGATGCCTGCTTTGGTAAATCAGAACAGGGATTTATAAGAATGGGATACAATACGGTACATTCAATTATTGATAGCTATAGCGTAGAAGAAGGGCCAAACAGTTTATTGATTAATTGGTATAGCGGGAATAATGTTGTTGTTGGTGGTGGCGGAGAATATTTTGGTTTACCATCCACAGGCTCCTTTACAGCCAGACACGATGCTTACCTGGCTACAAACAGCGGAAAAGTAGGGATTGGCACAGATGACCCACAAGCTGTATTACATGTAACCGTTCCGGATGATCCGGAATACAACCGGATACGATTTGAAGGCATGCGCAGTGAAGAAAGCCATGCAATCAGGTTTGAATTGCATGCCCCAAACAGCCCTGCAGGTGAAGACAATCGGCATTTTGCCATCATAAATAAAAACAGAACCGAAGGAAATATCCTTAAAATCCGGGCACAAAATGATGACAATACATGCAAAGAGGATATTTTAAATATTGAACACAATGGCAACGTAGGCATTGGCCTCAGCGACCCCCGCGAAAAGCTCACCGTCAAAGGCAATATATTATCAGAAGAAAACATTGTGGTTTATGATGCTGTAACAAGTAATTATGAATATCCCGATTATGTTTTTGACGAAGCATATAACCCGGTAAGCCTGTATGATTTGAAGGATTATATCAAAGAACACAAACATTTACCAGAAATACCAACCAAAGCCGAAGTTGCAAAAGACGGCATAAAATTGGGTGAGATGAACACAAAGCTGCTTAAAAAAGTTGAAGAGTTAACGCTTTATACCATTGAGCAACAAAAAACCATTGATGAACTGAAATCGAGAATTGACAAACTGGAGGAGGAATAACACATAAAAAAATTGAAAAGCAAATTATTTAAGTTATAGCCAATGCTACAAACGATAAAACATACAGATAGACATAAATTGAAAATGAAAAAAGTAAATTTATTTTTATTGTTATTAGTACTTAACACAATTTGTTTTGCAGAATTACACACAACATTAGAAACAGAACAAAACAAAACCTCTCTTTTTTTTAATGAAAATTTCGAAGATTCAATTTCTATGGAAAAAGAGCATAGCCCGATAATTTTGAAAATACCCCCGTTTCATATTATGAATGGAGATTTTATAACAGAGAGTCTATCAATAGGGTTTTCAATGGAAAAAATAATTAAAACGCCTTATAGTTTGCATCTTAGTGCAAGATATATTTTTACTGATCAAAATAATGTGTTTGACAAAAGATGGTTGTGGATAACAGTTGAGCAAGTTAATGGTTTTGCAGCGGATGCAGAACTAAGAAAATATCTTGGAAAAGAAAATTTTGGAAAATTAAATTCAGAAATGTCGGGAGCTTATTTATCTGCCAATTTAAAAAATGTATATACACAAGCAAAATATAGTGGAAGGATCGTTAATCGTTTTTGTTCCGGCACTTACATTAATATCGGTTGGCAGGAAATATGTGATTCGGGAATTGTTATTGATATTGCAATTGGCGGAGGATTAAGATACGTAACCTCAAGTAATAATATTACAGACCCGAATAATCTTGGTGGCGGCTCCTATCATATTATGGATGGTGGAAGACCAAAACCATATCATACAGGTTCAGCTTTATTTCCATTTATTAATGTAAATTTTAATTTAGGTTATATTTTTAAAACTAAATAAAAGTTTTATGAAACCAAAAGTATTTTTTTTGATTATTCTTATTATAGGTAGTACAAACGTGGCTTTCACACAATTTGTTGATTGGAAACATCAGGTTGTTCAGTTCGTTTCTATTGGAACAACGCCCAGTAATATGAATGATTATAATTGGCATGAAGAATCAGAAAAAGGTCAGGGAATACATATAAATTTAAATCCCACTGAGATTGTTAATATCTATGTGGAAAAAGGAAATAATAAAATTTGCTTTGGCTTTTTATCAAGTCCTTCTTCATCTTCACATTTATTAAATTACATTGATGTAAAAGTTAATAATGCAGAGGAATGGAAGAATTTGTATGAAGGAAGTGCTAAAGCGAATCATGTATGGTCAAATAGTGCAGATTATTTTAGCTCTTTAGGAGCACATAATTTGAAAGTTAGATATTTGGTGGGAACAACTATGTATTACCGTGAATACAATATCAAAGTAATACCAGAATCAGATAAGTTATTCTTTGACCAGTATGGAAATTCTATGAGATTATGGAAAGGTAACAGTTCAAATCCCTATCCCTTATTGTTAAGCCCGGGATTTGATGCATATAATACTAAACCTGAACAATATTACCGGCATGCCGGTTCAGAATTGTTTGATTGTCTTCTTGAAAATGGATTTGATATTTATGTGTTATATTACAAATATAACCCACAGGATTTACGAAATAATGCAGCGGTCTATTCATCAGCAATAAAATACATATCAAATGCATGGAATAATTCTAATAATATTGCTGCTGCCGGCATTAGTATGGGTGGTGTCATATCAAGATATGCATTGGCAAAAGCTGAACATTATGGTAACCCATTACCAGTTGATAAATGGATATCTTTGGATGCACCGCATCAGGGGGCGTACATATCTAAAGAACTGCAAGATTTTTTGAAAGAGGAAACAGATGATGATTTAGATGAATATGCAAATGATAATCCTGCTGCTAAAACTTTATTAATGTATAATACATACGATCCACATCCTGATGGATTTAGTCCTTATAATGGTAGTAATAGGGGAGAAATACACACAACATTTTACAATGAATTAAATAATTTAAACGATGATGGTTATCCACATCTCACATATAATATTGGAGTATCATTTTCTACTAATTCATCAAATCCAAACTCATATAACGATGTATGGTTAAATATAACGCCGCCAATTGAAGATTTAGGTGAAGATTTTGAATTAAAACCTATTGAGTTACAGGCGGGTTCATATCTTCCCAAATTAAATGTTGATCCAAGCCTTGTTTTGCCTTTGTGGGGTTTATTTTGGGTAACTGTAACAGTAACACAATATAAGGATCCTGCATTTATCCCCCATACAAGTTCTTTAGATATAGTAAATGGAGAATCAAAATTTGATAAACCAATTATACCAGAATCTACAGGTTTTCATGATAAAGTTCCGTCCGAATTAGTTCCAGAAATACTAAGTGAATTAATAAAAGATGATTTATATCTTCAAAATCAAACAATTACCGGTAGTGAACACTTTAGGGCAGGAAAAACAATAAAAGCCGGAAAAAATGTAACAAGTGATGTGCCTCAAGGAGAGTTTATCATAGAACCCGGAGCAAATGTTGTTTTCCAGTCAGGAGAAAATATAGTTATGAAACCTGGTTTTCGTGCAAAAGCCGGTTCAAATTTTAGAGCATATATTGATCCTTATTTTACCTGCACACAGTGTTCTGATAAAATGTTACAAGATGGTGATGGTCAAGAAAACAATATTGTCGTTAATGAATGGAGAACTAAATTTACTCCAGATACAATTAAAAATAAAGAAAAATCTGTTTCTTTTACAATATATCCTAATCCATTTACTAACACAACTACACTAAAATACAATGTTAATGAATCAAGCACTGTAACTATTTCAATATTTGATAGCTCCGGGCATAAAGTATTGTTATTAGAAAATAAAAAAGTGCATGAGCCTGGGACTTATGAAATAACTTTAAATGGAATAAATTTGGCTCCTGGAATTTATTTCTGCTCTTTGCAAACGGAATCTTTATCAGAAATAATAAAAATAATTAAAAAATAATGAATATTAAATTATCCAAATCCAACTAAGGGAATGCTATACATTTATAATGAGACATATAATATAACTAAGGTTGAAGTTTATTCTTATAATGGGGCCTTACTTTTAAACAAAAAATTAAAATCCCCC
>CAZGPW010000111.1:0-9564 GCA_964527535.1 uncultured Bacteroidales bacterium | reverse complement strand
TGGTTTAGCCCCTAATAAATCGGACAATTTAATTTACGATTTCAAAAGTAATAAAATTTTTTCATAATATTGCATCAGCAAGGAACGACCGACGGTGATCTTTTTACCGATGGTTGCTTAAGTGAATCGGGCCCATTCACTTTTAATGATAAATCAGATGGCACATCGAGTGCCATCTGATTTAAGCAAGGAACTTCCCTCAGGCTCTCATTCCCCGATAGTTTTTGATAGGGGATTTTAGAAAAGAACCTGACCTTTTTATTTTTATATTCCTTACGCACAATTAGCCCTTTATTCCACATTTCCCAGAAAAACAAAGGCGGGAGATTTGCAATTGAACCATGCAATCGCAGGGTATTGTATTTTTCATAAAACACAGTTAGTCTTTGATTTAACTGGTCGATACTCCAAAAGCTATTGGTTCCAAGGGCTTTTGATAAAATGTTATGAAAACTCTCAACATGCCCATTTTCCTGAGGGGTATATGGATGGGTAAAAACCTGATTCAAATGGTTTTTTTGAAAAAATGACTGGATAATTTTTGACCCAAACTGAGGCCCATTATCATTTCGTATTTCTATGTGTATAGCTTTGTTTAGCATGTCTGCCGGTTGCAGATGGTTGATAATAACCTGCTCCCAGGCTTTTTTAACATCATTTGATTTCATTGAAAAACCAACACGCCAGTGTAAGACCGCACGTGTAAATGTATCTATGATTGTTAAAACAAAGGCATACCTGCGCGCCTGCGTTATCCAGATATATTTGATGTCCATTTCAATAACCTCCAAGGGGTCTGCCGGGGTGACAATACGATATTTGGCGTATGTCTTGGGATTGGGTTTATACTTGGCTTTTAGTAACTGAGTCTCTTTCATAAGTCGATATACTTTTTTGTGATTAATAAAATAACCTAACAGCATCAAAGCAGTTGCCATTTTACGGTAACCATAATTTGTATCAGGATCTGCCTGTATTGATTTGATTTCCCTGACAACTTCTGTGTTGGGTTTACTTACCTTTTGGCCACCTTCCAGCAATGTTGTTGTGCTGCTTGGTGTTCTGCCTGGACGTTTGCCTTTTGGCTTGTAATAATATTGATGCTTACTTACTCCCGCAACAGATAATGCAACATCTCTGGAGAGTCCTAAGCCAATATATTTACAAATTATCCGTTTTTTCTCGTCCAGGCATATTTCTTTTTTAGCATTTCATCATTAAGCCTGCTTTCCAATTCTTTCTCAGCCAAAAGTTTTTTAAGCGTGTCGTTTTCTTTTTCCAATCGCTTAATTTCTTTCAACTGAACAGGAGTCATTCCATGTCGAAAGCCAGCTTCGCCCATGGTCTCAAACTTTTTTTTCCAGCTGTAATACGTTGCAGGATAAATTCCATGCTTTTCAAGGGTAGTGTTAACTCCCTGTTCTGTAGCTTCTTTAATGATCTGAAGCTTCTGTTCTTTTGTAAACTTTCTTTTTTTCATGTCTGTTTGCATAATTACTAATTTTTATTGATAATTATGTCAGACTTATTCGGGGGCTAATACACTAAGTGCTGATTATTATCATTTAGCAAGAGCGTAATAAAATATTTTAAGAAGTCTGGCTATAACGATTTTATTTGTTATTTTTGGTCAAAGACCTGTTGATGAATGAGTATCGTAAAATATTGGTTAAATATTGGGGATTCAGTAGCTTTAGGGCACTCCAGGAAGAGATTATTTTTTCGGTAGCGGAAGGAAAAGATACCCTGGGTCTAATGCCAACGGGTGGTGGAAAATCCATTACATTTCAGGTTTATTCGTTGTCAAAAGAGGGTATTTGCCTTGTTGTTACGCCGCTGATAGCCTTAATGAAAGACCAGGTATATAACTTGAAACGCAGGGGCATCAAAGCCATTGCCGTTTACTCAGGCATGAGGCGTGATGAAATTGAAATGGCACTAAACAACGCGGTTAACGGAAATTTTAAATTTCTGTACCTTTCTCCCGAACGCCTGCAAACCGATGCGTTTCGTGAACGGTTGAAACAAATGAATGTCAACCTTATTGCCGTAGATGAATCGCACTGCATTTCCCAGTGGGGGTACGATTTCAGGCCTTCCTACCTTGAAATTGCCAATGTCCGTGAATTTGCTCCTGATGCCCCGATACTTGCACTGACAGCCACAGCAACACCTGAAGTGGTAAAAGACATACAGGAAAAACTTCGTTTTAAAGAAGAAAATGTGCTTCAGAAAAGTTTTGAGCGTAAAAACCTGGCTTACGTTGTGCGTTACGCTGAAAACAAAGCCCATGAGCTGCTTAAAATTGTCAGGCGCATTCCGGGAACGGCCGTTATTTATGTCAGAAACCGAAACAAAACCAAAAAGACCGCTGAATTTTTGCATAAATACGGAATATCTGCCGATTATTATCACGCCGGCCTTAGTAAAGAAGTAAGGGAACAAAAGCAGGAAGCCTGGCAAAACGATAAAGTACGCATTATGGTATCAACCAACGCTTTTGGAATGGGCATTGATAAATCGGATGTCCGGCTGGTGGTGCATATTGATTTGCCGGATTCTCTCGAAGCCTACTTCCAGGAAGCCGGAAGGGCTGGAAGGGACGAAAAAAAAGCATGGGCTGTGTTGTTGTATAACGATGCCGATGTATCAAATCTTGAAAAACGGTTAAAAACAAATTTTCCGCCTATAGATAACATTAAAAAAGTGTATGAATCACTGGGCAATTATTATGAACTCCCTGTTGGAGCAGGTAAAGGCATGGCCTATGATTTTGATATTTATGATTTCTCTAAAAAATTTAAAATTGACCCGATAACCATTCATTATAGTCTGAAAGTGCTGGCCGAAGAAGGATACCTTGAATTAACCGAAGAAGTAAATAACCCCAGCCGCGTTATGTTTGTTATCCAGCGGGATAAATTGTATGAATTCCAGGTAGCCAATAAAAACCACGATGTTTTTATAAAACTGCTGCTCAGAAGTTATACAGGCTTGTTTACAAATTTCACCCCGATAAGTGAAGAAGTGCTTGCCAAACGATCCCAAACCACACCAAAGGTCATTTACGAATACCTGAAAACCTTGCAAAATTTGCAAATTCTTAAATATATTCCCCGCAAAAATAAACCTCAGGTGGTTTACATGGAAGAACGCTTACCGGTTGATAACTTATTATTTGATGTTAAATCGTACAAGTTCCGCAAATCACGGTACAAATCACGGATTGAAGCGGTAACGCATTATGCCGAAACAACGGCAAAATGCCGGTCACAAATATTGCTGGAATATTTCGGACAAAAAAACCCAAAACGCTGCGGCCAGTGTGATGTATGCCTCAGACGCAATGAGCTTGGACTGAGTAAATATGAATTTGATATGATTCTTGACAGCATCAAAGCCAGAATACAGAAACAACCAGTCTTATTGAATAATCTTGTGGAAGAAAGTAAATATAAAAGTGAAAAACTAATCAAAGTAATTGAATGGCTCTTTGATAACAATAAAATTTACCGGGATGAGGAAAATAAAATTGTCTGGGGTGAAAAACAGAAGTCCCCTTAACCTTGTTGTTTTGAATTTATTAAAGGTTTATGCCACAGACTGGAGAGATGGAAGTCGGGAGACCGAAGACCGAAGCCGGGAGTCGGGAGTCTGATTTATAGAGAGATAGGGAGATGGGTTTGGCACAGATTACACAGATCAAATGAACGTAAATTTTATTAATTTTGACACAGATTTAATTTTAATGGACAGAAATTATGCAGATGTTAAACAAACAATTAATTACCTTGCTTGCTCAAAATTAAATATTGGTTTGATAATAAATTTTGGTGAAGATTCGCTTACATTTAAAAGAGTTATATTAACCTAAAATAATCTGTGCCAATTTTTGCATTCTGCTGCAATAACGCCTGATGAGTTAAGTTTTGAGGAAAATGATTTTATGAATTTTAGTGCGTTTTTATGAAAATATGTTTTGTATCTACTTTTTATCCATACCGTGGAGGCATCGCCCAATTTAATGCTGATTTGTACAGGGCGTTTGAAAAAAAGCAACATCCCCTGCATGTGATTAATTTTAAACGGCAATATCCCGATGTGTTGTTTCCCGGAAAATCCCAATATGTCCCTGAATCCGATAATGCCGATGCCATTGATAATGAGCGTCTGCTTGACAGCGTTAATCCATTTAACTGGATAAAAACCGCACAGCGTGCTAAAGCCATTAATCCTGACTTGCTCATCATGCGTTTCTGGATGCCCTTTTTTGGCCCTTCGCTCGGGTACGTGGCTGGTAAAATGAAAAAACATACACACCGGATTGCCATTCTTGACAATGTGATTCCCCACGAAAGGCGGCCTTTTGATATTCCGTTGATCCGTTATTTCCTTAAACGAACAGATGCCTATGTGGTCATGTCACGTAGCGTGGAAAAGGAATTGCTCCGTTTGAAACCAAACGCCAGGTACATTTTTCATCCACATCCCCTGTACGATCATTTTGGAGAATTGATGGAGACAAAAAATGCCCGGAAAAAATTAAATGTGGATCAAACTAAAAAAACCTTGTTGTTTTTTGGTTTTATCCGGGAATACAAAGGTCTGGATTTATTGATTGATGCTTTTGGTAAACTGGATGATTCATATCAGCTTATCATTGCCGGTGATTGTTATGGCAGCTTTGATAAGTATCAAAAACAAATTGATAAAAACCCGAACAAAGAACGAATTTACAACTTTGTCAGGTACATTCCCGACGATGAAGTCCCCTTGTTTTTCTCGGCAGCGGATGCATGTGTTTTACCCTATAGATCAGCCACACAAAGCGGCATAACTTCCATTTCCTATCATTTTGAAATTCCAATGCTCACTACCGATGTCGGCGGGTTAAAAGAAGTTGTAAAGCACGGTATCACCGGTAAAATAGCATCCGAAGTAAGCACTGAAAACATTACTGAAATAATCAATGAGTATTTCAAAGAAAACAACGCTGAAACATATAAACAAAACATCCGTGACCTGAAAAAACGCATGAGTTGGGAAAGCCTGGCTGACAGCATTCTGGAAATGGTAAATGATCTTGAGAAAAATTCAGGGAAAAAATAAGAAATAAAATATGATCTGATGCTGGTTATTTATCAATTAGCGGCATGAGACTTTTTCAGCACACCCTGATTAAGAAAAATATAAAATAATATTTTTTTGTAAAACAAAAATTTATCTGTACTTTTGCACTCCAAATCATATTGAGGCAATTTTAAAACATTCAAAATGTACGCAATAGTAGAAATATCAGGACAACAATTTAAAGTGGAAAATAATTCCAAATTATTCGTCCACAGGCTTGACGCCGAAGAAGGCAAAGAAATGACATTCGATAAAATACTGCTTGTGGAAAACGACGGAAAATATAAGGTCGGAAAACCTCATATAAAAAATGCCCACATCAAAGCAAAAATACTTTCTCATCAAAAAGGAGAAAAAGTATTGATCTTTAAAAAGAAAAGAAGAAAAGGATATCAAACATTAAACGGACACAGACAGCAATTCACTGAATTGCAAATTCAAGATATTGTTGCATAAGTAAAAATTTGAAAAATGGCACATAAAAAAGGAGCTGGTAGTTCAAGAAACGGTCGTGAATCTGAAAGCAAACGGCTTGGAGTAAAATTATTTGGCGGGGAATATGCCATCAAAGGTAACATTATTGTACGCCAGCGCGGAACAAAACACTACCCCGGTAAAAATGTCAAAAAAGGAAAAGACGACACATTGTATGCTATAGCAGATGGAATGGTTCAGTTTCAGAAAAAACGCAACGACCGTTCGTTTGTATCTGTTATTCCTGCAGAAAAAGAAGTGGAAAAAGTTGCAAAATAAAAGAAAAAGGAACTCAATAAAAATCTCCTGTATTTCTAAGATACAGGAGATTTTTTATTTTCTTAAATCCACAAATTGTTCAACGTAATGAACAATTTCTTCATGCTTATCATAATCAAACCATTGCATGTTTTTATAACGCTTCAACCAATTTAATTGCTTTCTGGCATATTGTCTTGTGTTTTTTCTGATCAGTTGTATGGCTTGTTCTTTGGTTATTTCATTGTCGAAATACCGGAAAAATTCCGTGTATCCGATGGTTTTTAAAGGAACCAGCCCTTTGTGCGGATACAGTGTACGTGCTTCTTCTTCCAGCCCTTGTGCCAGCATCTTGTCGATCCGTTTATCAATATCTTGATACAACAATTTACGGTCTTTATTTAATCCGATAAGCAGCACATCAAAATTGCGTTTTTTTCGTTTGCGGGTATGAAAACTGCTGAAAGGTTTTCCAGTGCTCAGGCAAACTTCAAGTGCCCGGATAATACGTTTGTGGTTATTTTTATCAATGTGCTGATAACAAAGGGGATCCAGTTTTTTTAGCTCAAACCTCAATGGTTCCAGCCCCTCATTATGATACCGCTGTGTAAGTTTCTGACGAATTTTCATGTCCGGATCCGGAATATCATCAATGCCATACAGAACGGCATCGAGGTACATGCCGGAGCCACCTGTCATAATCACCATGTTGTGTTTTTTGAAAAGCGTTTTCAGCAACCCGGATATATCGTTTTCATACATGCTGGCATTGTAATAATCATGCATGGAAAGTTTCCCTATAAAATGATGGGGGCATTGATTTAACTCCTCCGGCGTTGGTACCGCGGTTCCGATTTTCATTTCACGGTACATTTGCCTTGAGTCACAGGAAATGATTTCTGTGCTGAAATGTTTTGCCAGGTTCAGGCTGAGTGATGTTTTCCCTGATGCTGTAGGCCCGCTGATGCTGACAAGCAGGTTGTTTCCTTGTTGCGGCATATCAAATGTCAAAATCATCAATGTTTTCAATCCCATCAGAACCTAAAAGCTCATCATCGTCCTCATCAGGATCAATGCCAAAATCATCCACAATAAGCTCAGGCGGAGCCTTTCCTTCAGATAAAATACAGCGGGGGTAATTCAGTTTTGCTTCTTTTGGGGTCATGGTACGCACATTAACGACCTCAATAAACATCATGCGTACAGAGAAAAAGTCAAACAAATAAAGCAAACGTTGTCCTTTCTTTGTCAGGTACTTTTTCAGCAAAGTCTCTTTCATCAGCTCCGGAGCGGATTTATCGTTTTCATCCATACGTACCATGCTGATTTCCTGAAGTTTTTCCCAGTTTTTATTGCTTATATAAAAACTTGTCATTTGTGAATAATCATAACCACAGGCTGCTTGTATGCCCATGTGTAAATCATAGAAGCGCTTTTCATCCGGAATGTCAATATCTCTGATGAATTTAAGGTTTTCTGAAGATAATATTCTTAACGTCAGTATTTTCATATCTGTTTTACGTCTTGTTTATTACAAATTTAATAAAAATTTCATTGTATCAATATCATCAGCGTAGTTTGTAAGGCCGGGATGCTGTGTTTCTCCGAATTCTACTGCGTTTTCAACAGCTACATTTTCGGCGGCAATGCACTGGATATCATTTTTGTGCTTTTTAATTTGTCTGAACAGGGTTTTTAAGTTGTGATAACGTTCATAATATAAAATAGCTACAGGAGATGCAATCTCATCATGTTCCCTGAGAAGTAAAAAATCATTGTCAAGAAATGCCTGCTGGTCCATCAACAAAATGGCCTTATTATACAGATGATTGTTCATGTATTTGTTGTGCTCCGTGAAATAACGGTAATCCTCCATATTATTAAGTATTCTTTTTTCATCCATATCCTGTGGGATATACAATTTAGATACATTTCTGCATCCCAGCCCGAAATATAAAAACACATCTTTTGCAAGGCGTTTGAGTTGGTCATTGCTCTCCTCGCCATCCAGTAATGCTATACCATTGCGGTTTTTTCTGATGATATGGGGCGTGTTTTTAAAGTAATAATCAAAATATCGGGCAGTATTGTTGCTTCCCGTAGCTATAACGGCATCCACATTTGTAAAAAAACCATCGGTTATATTAATTTTTTGTTTCAGGGAGGGGTTATCATCGCATAAAAAATCAGCAACAAACTTAACCAGCACACTGTCTTTTGATGATGTCTTTATCAAAGCTTTATGCCCGCTTAACAACACGCTTATCATATCATGCAAGCCTACAAGTGGTATGTTGCCTGCCATGACAATGCCAACGGTTTTCTGTGTGTTTTTGGGTGCAGGGTATGCATCCAGCCAGGCATCAAGATTTTTGTGTGTCAATAATCTGCCCCAGTGGTTTAGATTGTACCTGATAAACTCAGGGGTAAACCACTTATTTTTTGTATATGCCCGTTGAATAGCCTGTTCAAGCGCATTATTGGTGTTTGTTTCAGACAATATACGTCCGAGGTTGACAAGACTTCTTTTTATGTGTTGCATAAATAATTTCCAGTGGCATCTTTATAGCTTACATCATCAGTATCCTGTAGATTCCCAGGCTTGCTCGATCTGTTGCAATGCCTCTTCAGTGCTGAATACATTCAATCCTGAAGCGAGGGCAATCGCCAGGAAAACGATCATCAGGGCAGCAAGGCATAAACCTATGATAGCGGTAACACGACCTGCTTTCATGTTTTTATATGAACTGTACGTGTACAAGTCCGGGTTCTGCATGTATTCCCGTTGTGCTTTTGATGATAATACCAATGCAATAATGGCAAGCACTATGCTTATAATCCCATAACAACAACAAAATAAAACCAGGGAAATGATTCCCATTGCCAGTATTCCTCCGGAATTTGGCAGGGGTTGTTGCATGTTGGTAGCTGTTTGCTGAGCAGAAGTTACCGTTTGTGATGGTTGATTTACAGTGTTGCTTTTCCCTTGATAACCCTGACTTTGCTGACTTCCACTTGTCGCGTAATCAGGGGCCTGTGATTCTTTTTTGCCGGGATCAAATTCAAATCCCTGTTTGTTGTTTTCAGGTGCCATAAGGTGTATTTTGGTTGTTATGAAAAATTAAACGTATAATTTGTCAAAATCTTTATGATGTATGTAGTCATAATGATAATTACCGTAAATATAAACATTATTTTTAAAACAAGAGCACCATGTTTGAATTTTAAAATCAAATGCAATCCTAAAAAAAACAGTGTTATTAACATTGGCATTAACCCTGGGTAATATTGAATGCTGTCCCAAAAATCACCTTTAATTAATTCAATGAATGCGCGTTGCATGCCACAACCAGGACAATCCATGCCGGTGAAGGCTTTAAAAGCACAACTCCCCATGTGTTTTTCGAGCCATTCAATCATTAAAATTGAATATTATTAACAAGGAATCAAAAATAATAAAAATTTCAGCCACCTGGCAGGCGTTCCGTTATTAAAAATAACACAAACTGGGTTACGCTGTATCCTTATATAATAGCGGAACTGACAGGTGGTGTTATCTGTTGTATGCCATTGTTTTTGAGGGCAGCGGGAAATTTTTCGTTATTATAACATGGTATCTGCATACGGCCTTTATCTGCACAGCAGCACGCTGGTGTTTGCAAGCTGTCCGGACAGGAGTTTCCATCCGGTCACTCTGCCGTA
>CAZGPW010000110.1:0-17902 GCA_964527535.1 uncultured Bacteroidales bacterium | reverse complement strand
TGTTATCGATATCGGAACAACCAAAATCGTAGCACTCACCGGGCAAAAAAACGATGAAGGACGCTTTGAAATACTCGGTATGGGAAAACGACCGTCGTACGGCGTAAGGCGGGGGCTGGTGATGAACATTGAGGAAACCGTTGACGCTATTAATGAAGCAGTCAATGAACTGAAATCGTGTACAGGCAAAGAAATTGATGAAGTCGTTATAGGGATTGCGGGGCAGCATGTCAAATCCATGAAAAACAGCCTGAAATCTGAGATTATCTCAAATGATGGCGTGGTAAGTGAGGATGATGTGATCCGGATGATTCAGAAAATGTACAAATCGCAAGTTGGAGCCGGCGAACATATCCTGCATGTGATCCCTCAGTCGTTTAAACTTGACGGGAAAAGCAGCATAACAGATCCCAAAGGGTGGTTTGCAAAAGAAATGGAAGCGGTTTTTCATGTCATTGTAGGAAAAACAAATTCCATGGAAAACATCAGGAATTGTGTTAACAGGGCAGGATTTGATGTAAAAAGATTGATGCTTGAGCCACTTGCTTCAGCGGATGCTGTATTGTCAAAACGCGAAAAAGAAATGGGTGTGGCTATGGTTGATATTGGCGGGGGAACCACTGATATGGCTGTGTTTTACAACGAAGTACTGCAACATACCGCGGTAATCCCGTTTGGGGGCAATACCGTTACAGCAGATATCAAACAGAGTTTTTCGGTGCTTTTATCCCAGGCTGAGAACCTGAAAATTGAATATGGAGCTGCCTTACAGTCAAAATCACAAAAAGATATTATGATCCAGGTGCCGGGGCTGAAAGGCCGTGAAGAAAGAAAAATTCTGCTGAAAGATCTGGTATATGTGATACAGGAACGCATGAAAGAAATTGTTTATGCCATTAAATTCCAAATCGAGGAATCAGGATACGCCGATAAACTTAATGCAGGGATTGTGTTGACAGGCGGGGGAGCGCTGCTGAAAAACCTCCCCCAGTTGGTAACGGCTATTACCGGATACGATGTTATCATTGGTTATCCCCGGGAACACATCAGCGGAGAATATTCAAAAGCGGTTAATCAGCCGATGTTTGCAACCAGCGTAGGGCTGATGATGAAATATGATATGCTGCTGAATGATGTGGCGCCGGAATGGGATGAAAATATCCTCCAATATGATATTAAAGGCCATGAGGAGGAGGAAGAAGAAGAAAATGATGATGAAAATTTAACACAAAAATCCCCAAAATCCGGGGGCAGTATATTTAAAAAATTCACATCCAAAATAAAAACGATGCTGGATGAAGAAGAAGAAGATTTTGAAAACGAATAAAACGACAACCCATGACTGATTTTAAATTTGATTTTGAAACTGAAAGCAACTCCATCATAAAAGTAATTGGTGTAGGTGGCGGTGGCAGCAATGCTGTCAATCAAATGTTCAGGGAAGGCATACGTGACGTTGATTTTGTTGTATGCAACACCGATCTGCAGGCATTAAAAGACAGCCCTGTTCCCATAAAAGTGCAGATGGGAAAAACGCTGACTGAAGGCCTGGGGGCAGGAAATAAACCGGATCAGGGAAGAGAAGCTGCAGTGGAGAGCCTGAAAGAAATTGAGGCCTTATTGGACAAGAATACAAAAATGATATTCATTACTGCCGGTATGGGTGGTGGCACCGGCACAGGAGCGGCTCCGGTTATTGCCAAAGCTGCCAGCGAAAGGGGCATTCTTACGGTTGCCATTGTAACGATACCATTTAAATTTGAAGGCCCCCAGCGGCTCAAATCCGCCGTGGAAGGCGTGGAGGCTTTACGCCCTATAGTTGACAGTCTGCTGATCATAAACAATGAACACCTGAAGAAAATTTACGGGAAAGAGAATTTTTCCGCCGCTTTTAAAAGGGCGGATAATGTGTTGTTAACAGCGGCCAAAGGCATCGCCGAAGTGATTACCGTGCATGGATACATCAACGTTGATTTTGAAGATGTGAAAACCGTGATGAAACAAAGTGGGGTAGCATTGATGGGATCGTCCAGAGCTAAAGGCGAAGCACGGGCCATGAACGCCATAAAAGATGCGTTGACCTCTCCTTTGCTCAATGACAATGACATTAAAGGGGCAAAAGATATCCTGCTTAACCTGACGTATGGTAAAGATGAGATTAAAATGGATGAAATCAGTGAAATTACCGCTTATATCGAAGAAGCGGTAGGCGATTCATCAAATATTATCTGGGGTACCGGTATGGATGACAGCCTCGAAGATGAAATCAACGTTACCATCATCGCTACAGGTTTTGAAATTGCAAGCGGAATGTATGAGAATAAAAAAACAAAACGCATCCATGTTGAAGAAGAAGAAAAAGTAAAAACAGTATCTCCCGGCCACGAACCTGATGTTTCCAAACAAGCTAAATTGGATTTTCCTGACCCCGCAGATGAAAAGGCTGATTATGACACCGATTCAGAAAATTATACGTACCTGAAAAATATGGATGAAATGCATGACGACGATCAATTGAGTGACCTGGAACAAAATCCTGCCTATAAACGTTCAAAAAAATACAAAGACAATTCAAACATAAAAGGAGGAAATAAACAATGAGTTTGCAGGAAAAAATTATGAAAGACATGAAAGAAGCCATGCGGGAAAAGGACAAAATCCGCCTGGCCGCTCTACGTGCTGTAAAATCTGCCCTTTTGCTTATGGCAACAGATACGCAGAAGAAAAAAATTGAACCGGCAGATGAATTAAAAATGCTGCAAAAGCAGGTAAAACAACGAAAAGATTCAGCGGAAGTGTACAAAAAGCAAAACCGGGACGATCTGGCGGAGATTGAATTGAAAGAAGCGGAGGTCATCGAATCTTATCTGCCGGCAAAAATGCCGCCGGAAGAAATTGAAGCTGAAGTGAAAAAGATTGTGGATGAGGTAAATGCCTCAGGAATGCAGGACATGGGAAAAGTAATGGGAATTGCGAATAAAAAACTGGCAGGACGCGCCGAAGGTAAAGACATTGCCGATAAAGTAAAACAAGTACTGTCCTGATCACCCAAGTTCTGAAATACGCTGTAGTTTAGACAGATTCAGCACTTTAATACGGCGGCCGTCGAGGCTGATGACTTTTTCACTGCCGAATGTGCTTAACGTGCGTATGGCGTTGCTGGTGGTCATGTTGGATAAATTTGCAAGGTCTTCACGTGATAAATACGCTTTTATGGTTTGTTCATCTTCCTCAAAACCATAAGTTTCGATCAAAAACAGCAACGATTCTGCCAGGCGGCCGCGGATGTGTTTTTGCGTCAGGCTCACCGTTCTGGTGTTTGATAACCCCAGCTCCGTTGCCATCATCTGTAAAATCTTCATGCTGATTTTTGGGTTTGATTCCATGATCCCAAACAAGTCTCTTTTATCTATGGAACATACCGTAGAATCTTCGATGGCAATGGCTGATGCAAGGTAATTTTGCTTTGCAAACAAAGCGCGGTAACCAATAAATCCACCCGGTTTTGCCAGTCGCACAATCTGTTCGCGCCCGCCAACGCCTTCTTTAAAGATCTTAACCTTGCCTTCGACCAGACAAATCAAAGCGGTAGGTTTTCCGCCTTCCTTAAATATAAGCTCTCCTTTTTTGGCGTGATGGCATGTATGATGATTAAACAATGTGTCTTTATCATCATCGCTTAAATCCGAGAAAACCGAGTGTTTGTTTTTTAAAATCTCACAATAAAATTTATCGTCATACATAACTTAAACCGTTTATAGATGTCAAAAATAATAATAATTTTACATATTTACTTGCTTATGACATTATTATCTTATTATTTTGTTTCATACCGCTTAAAGGGATATTTTTTTTGCATTATAAAAAAAAATTTGTATCTTGCATAAAATTATAATATGTGTAACTTAAAACTAAAAGCTATGATTATGAAAAGATTTACATTTTTAATGAGTTTACTACTCATTTCCGGGATGATCTTTGGTCAGTCTCTTGTGCCGGAGCGTACCAGAGATTTTGTAAAAATTAAAGGCGATCCCATTGAGCAGACAAAAGACCTTACCATTATTTGGGAGGATGATTTTTCTAATCCTGATTTATGGGTAACAGCCTATGATGAGACAAACCCAAATGATGGCCCATGGGTAATTGGTACAGATGGCCCCTCAGGATATTATTCTGACGGGATGGGACCCATTGAATCTACCACCGCAGCCAATGGATTTGCCATGTTTGATTCTGATGCCACTGGGATTGAAGTTGGTGAACAAGATTCAAAATTAATCTATCACACGGCAATTGATTGCTTTGATTACGATGCTGTGGCTGTTTCTTTTGAATCTTATTACCGTGCATTTAATGGGAATTGCTACATTGAAGTAAGTACCGACAGTTCTACCTGGGAGCAGTTTCAGGTACATGAGGACATCGAGGTAAATTCTTCAACTGCCAATCCGGAAATTGTTACGGTTAATATTAGCAACATTGCTGCCAACCAATCTGAAGTGTATTTCCGCTTCCGTTACATTGGCGAATGGGATTACGCATGGATGGTGGATGATATCCAGTTTTTTGTGGCTCCTGATCATGACCTTAAATTGCTGGATGCCCGCGTGAATTTCTATCCAAAATATATTGATTATGGTTACAGCGGTTTTTATGGTAAGATTCCCCAAAGGCAATTCCAAAGTGCAAATGCAGGCATGTTTTTTAATGGTGTACCTAAAAACCTGGGGACTATGGATGCGTCTCCATCGCTTAATACAACCGTATTAAATCCTTTCAACGATGAAATATTCAATAATTCTGCTGACCTTGGTGCTGCTTTGGCAACAGGCGAAAATGATACCATTTCATTGACTGATACGTTGAATGTTACCGACCCAATGCTGGGTACATACACCTGGAATTTTGAAGCTTATGAGGATGGTGTGACGGAAGAAAATCCTGTAGATAATACCATTTCATATCAGACAGAAATTACGCCTAATTATTATGCACACAACAACGGTAATGTCACAGGTGGTTGGAGTACAGAAAACTATACTGATGGTGGCAACGATGGAGATATGGTTGGTGTTATTTATACCTTCCTTGAACCGGATACCATTAAAAAAGCGCATGTATATATTTCTTCAATGACCAGTGTAAATACCAGTTTTGTGGTTAAAATCCTTGAATGGGATGAAGACGCCAGTGAATGGTCCGAAGAACTTGCTACCGGCGTTCACAACATTTCAGATGAATCCCAGACAGATACCTTATGGGAAGTTGATTTTCCTGGTAACGGTTACGACGTAGAAGCTGCCGATGGCTTGCAAGAAGTAATGGTTGCTGTAGAATATTATTACGGCGGAGGTGATAGTTTCAGGGTTGGAATTGATGGTTCCGTGCCGACAAGTGGTTATGAAACGTACATGTATTTTATCAACGATGACACATGGTATTACTATGGTGGTGATCATGTGCCCATCATTGATATCGAAACTTATGAAGAGGACCCCAATACAGAAACGGATATTTTGACTTACACGTTCCCTGAACACAATGGAACCCCAATAGATATTGATACCGTAAATCATACGGTTGATATTGAAGTAGAATACGGAACGGATCTTGCTGATCTCGTTGCTGAATACACATTGTCCTATGGTGCCACTGCAGATATTGGCGGTACACCTCAGGAATCCGGTGTGACAGCCAATGATTTCTCTTCTCCTGTAACTTATACCATCACAGCCGAAGATGGGACAACAACTCAGGATTGGGTGGTTACTGTGACTGAAGAACCACCGAGCACTGAAACGGATATTCTTGATTACAGCCTTGAAGAAGAAACCGGTCCGGCCACCATTGATGAGGTAAATCACACTGTGGACATTGAGGTTGAGTATGGTACTGATATGGCTAATTTAGTAGCTACCTATGAACTTTCTGAAGGAGCTACTGCTGATATTGGTGGCACACCACAGGAATCAGGCGTGACAGCCAATGATTTCAGCTCAGATGTAACTTATACCATCACAGCTGAAGATGGCACAACAACGCAGGATTGGGTAGTGACTGTTACTGAGGCACCACCGAGCACTGAAACTGATATTCTTTTATTCAGTTTAGACGAGCAAACAGGACCGGCTGCCATTGATGATGTCAATCACACGGTGGATGTTGAAGTTGTGTATGGCACCGATCTCACTACCCTTGTACCTACTTTTGAACTATCATTAGGAGCTACAGCTGAAATCGCCTCTGTTGTTCAGGAATCCGGTGTGACTACCGTTGATTTTACCAATCCTGTAACATATACTATTATTGCTCAGGACGGTACAACCACACAGGACTGGACAGTTACTGTTGCCGAAGAGCCTCCGAGCACTGAAACAGACATTCTTGATTTTGCTTTGCCTGAGCAAACAGGAGCAGCTGCCATTGATGATGTCAACCATACGGTTGATGTTGAAGTGGCTTTTGGTACTGACCTGACAACTTTGGTTCCGACATTTGCATTATCAGAAGGCGCTACTGCTGAAATTGGTGGTGTTGTACAGGAATCCGGTATTACAACCGTTGATTTTACAGATCCGGTAACTTATACTGTAATAGCACAGGATGGTACCACTACACAGGATTGGACTGTTACCGTGACTGCTGAATCAGGAAGTTCAGAAACGGATTTCCTTGCTTACAGTTTCGATGAACAGACAGACCCTGCAGATATAGATCCTGCTAATCATACCATAACAGTTAATGTGTCAACAGGTACTGACGTAACTGCACTTGTTGCAACATTTACGCTATCAGATGGTGCCACTGCTGAAGTTGGTGGTGCGGTACAGGAATCTGGTGTAACAGCCAACGATTTTACCGATCCTGTTACTTATACTGTTATTGCTGAAGATGGTGTTACTACTGAGGATTGGGTGGTTACTGTAACTGTTGGACTTAACATTGAAGATATGTTGAGTGCTGATATGACTGTTCATCCTAACCCGAACAATGGTAACTTTGTGTTGGAAATGGGATTGAAACAAAAAGAAGATGTTAGTCTTTCAATCATCAGCACTACTGGACAGGTTGTTTTCCATGCTGAATTCAAAGATGTTAATAGCATTAATCGTGTTATTGAACTTGGAAATGTATCAGATGGGATTTATAACCTTCGTGTAAAAGCAGGTAGTAAATTGATAAATCACAAGATAATTGTTAACAAATAATAAGTAAATCTGAAAAAAAAGGCTGTCAGAATTTCTGACAGCCTTTTTTTTTATTTCAGTACCGGTTAATTTCTGATTTTATTAACTATATCGTTAGGCGTTATCAGATGTTCCTCCCCTGATTGCATGTTCTTGAGTTTTACTTTTTCTGCTTTCATTTCATCTTTTCCCACGATGATAGTCCATGGGATTTGTTTCCTGTCCGCATATTTCATTTGTTTTTTGATCTTTACCGGATCGGGATAAATTTCTGCATTGATATCGGCTTTTCGTAAAGCTGACAACCAGGGTAAACACCAGGCTTCTTCCTGTGAGCCGAAATTGAGAAACAAAATTTCACTTCTTTGCATTTGTGCTTCAGGGAATCCGCCGGTCTTTTCCAATACATCATAAATACGGTCAGCACCAAAAGAGATGCCAACACCAGAAAGGTCTTCTAATCCAAAAATGCCGGTCAGGTCATCGTATCGGCCTCCACCGCAAATGGAACCCATGTCAACATCCTGTGCCACTACTTCAAAAATGGCTCCGGTATAGTAATCAAGGCCGCGTGCAAGGCTTAAATCCAGTTCAATTTCAGCCTCAAATTTGTAAAGCTCAAAATATTCCCACAACTTTTTTGTTTCTGCAAGGCCTTTTTTTCCGGCAACGGAGTTTTCTGTTATTGAACTGAGCAGTTCCAGTTTTGATTTTGTCTCTCCCCGATATGAAAAAACCTCCATTAATTTATCAATTGCTTCATCGTTTATGCCCAGACCAGAGAGTTGTTCTTTTACTTTGGTTTGTCCGATTTTATCCAGTTTGTCAATAATGACAGTGATTGCCATGAATTTTTCCTTTATCCTTAAATGTTCGATGATGCCCTGAAGCAATTTCCTGTTGTTAATTTTAATGGTTACTGCCATATCCAGACGCTTAAAAACCTCATCCATGATTTGTACCAACTCAAATTCATTGAGCATGGAATTTGAACCAATCACATCAGCATCGCACTGAAAAAATTCTCTGTATCTGCCTTTTTGTGGTTTGTCGGCACGCCATACAGGCTGAATCTGATACCTCTTAAAAGGAAATACAATATCGTTCTGATGTTGAACCACAAAACGGGCAAAAGGAACTGTCAAATCGTATCTTAATCCTTTCTCACATAATTTACTTGCCAATGAAGGAAGATCACGTTTTGTAAGTTCTTCATCGCTGACTTTCTTTAAAAAATCACCTGAATTCAATACTTTAAACAACAGCCTGTCTCCTTCCTCGCCATATTTTCCCATAAGTGTGGATAATTTTTCCATGGCCGGAGTTTCAATAGGTAAATAGGCATAATTCTCAAACACAGTGCGTATGGTATTGAAAATGTAATTGCGTTTTATCATTTCTTTAGGGGAAAAGTCCCTGGTTCCTTTTGGAATGGATGGCGTTTGTGTCATAATTTATTTTTATTTGTTCAAAAATAATAAAATAAATCCATTAGCAACCCGGTAAGAAAATGAATTTTTTATTCAAAAAAGCTTTTTCTCCGGATAAAAGGCTCATAGCCCATATCCCTGAGGTTTTGCATAGCTCCGCGTGCTTCCTGTTTGGTATCAAAACTGCCAACGTAGTACCTGTATAACCCGTCATCTCCGATGTGTTCCTGTACACCAATCAGGTCATCGAAATAATCAATTGATCTCCTGTTTTCCAGGGCAAATACCTGTATGGTGAATTTACCATCTTTGGTATCAGCCACATATTCTTCATCATCCATTTTTTCTTCAAGTTCAGCAGGGATGACGTCTATATCAGTGTCAATCGGTTGTATTTTCAGTTTATCGTAGCTACCTTCTTTCAGGACATTAAATTCTGCTCGTCTGTTGAGCCTTCGTCCTTCAGGGTTGTCTTTCCCATGGATTACATTTGGAGCAAGGGGGTCAGATTCGCCATATTTTCTTGTAATAAGACTTGAAGGTTTAACGCCTTTGTCAACGAGGTAATCTTTTACTGCTTTAGCCCTTCTGTAAGATAACAGGTAATTGTATTCACTGCTGCCAATGTGATCGGTGTGCCCGGCAATTTCAATGACAGCATCCGTATTGTTTAGCATAAAACCTGCCAGCCGGTTGAGGTTTTCGTAATAAATAGGTTTGATGTTGTATTTATCGAAATCAAACAATATATTTTCCACTACAATTACACCACGGTCAATTTCTTCTTTGGCAGCAAGGTCAATGTCAAGAAAGAGCTCTTCTCCTTCAGTGATGTCAAGGCCATATACTACTTCTGCATAAGATGGTACTTCTCCCTGGGCAACAATATCCACTTCATCAACGCCTGCACTTATCAATGCTTGTTTCACAACCTCAAAACGTTCGGGGCTGAGCGGGTGGCTGGGTGGATAATTGATGGTTACAGCCATGGAGGCATTTGTTGTATCAACAAGCCTTGACATTTTATCAATTACCCTGTTGCCGGAAGCTGTCATTTCTGTTTTTCCCTGTTCAAACAGGACCTTGTCATGGTAAGCGTAAAGTTGTATGATAACCGGATCCAGTTCTACCGGCCTGTAGCTGTCCAGGAATTGGTCTGCATCCTCTTTTTGGGGTTTGAGTTTTTTGTTTACCATTTGACGCCCCATCACATTGTATATGATGTCATATTCTACCCCGGGACGCAAAGAAAGAATATATTCTCCTGTGTATTTGTTGGGGCGATACACCCCTGATATGGCATTGGTTTTCGAATCTCTCACAACAATGACAACATCCTCGGGCACATCTCCTTCAGTGTCGTTAACAGTCCCTTCATAAATGGCGAGGTTGGTAATGACAACATCTTTGTGCCTGATCATGTAAATGTCAAGGTCACCGTAGCCATCTTCGCGGTATGTACTTAAATATCCACGCCTGCCGTCCATGCTCATGACATAAGCAACATTATCTCCCGTGGTATTGATCGGATAACCCAGGTTGGTTGGCAGTCCAAATGTATAGTCTTCATTCATTTTGGAATAAAATATATCGTACCCGCCCATGGTGTTATGTCCTTTTGAACTGAAAAATAAGGTTTGTCCGTCAGGATGAATAAAAGGCGTTTCTTCATCGTATTCTGTATTAACGTTCGGGCCTAAGCAACGTGGCTCGCCAAATTCTCCTGTTGGTAACCTGCGCACCACATAAATGTCCAAACCACCATGACCACCAGGCCTGTCGCTGGTAAAATAAATGCTTTGGTTGTCGGGAGAAATACAGGCATGGGTTTCCCTGTTTTTCGTGTTGATCTCTTCGGTAAGCTGCTTAGGTTTTGACCATTCCAGTGAATCTTTCTCTTTTTCAGTGGTAAAAATATTACCCGCTTGATATTCTGATCTGAAAAAAAGCAAAATGTCCCCTTCAGAAGACAGTCCGATAGATGCTTCATTTTCATCTGTGTTAATATGATCTCCCATGCGTTCCGGCTCTTTCCAGTCATCATCTTGGTTCGTTGATACAAACAAATCCTCATCCTGATTATAAAAAGGTTCACCGGGCCTCGGACGTTTTGATGTAAATATCATTTTTGATTCATGTACGTCTATCACGGGTGAATGGTCTGAATATTTTGAATTAATAACCGGCCCCATATTAACCATATCCACACTAACAGGCGCATTTACCATGCGTTTTGCCCGTTTTGTGATTTTAATATGGCGAATGGTCTCCTCTTTATTAAATTTAACTTCCTGGGTTTTATCCTGTTTATTCAAATAGTCCAAAAATTTTTCAAATGCTTTTAATGATTTTTCAAATTCTAAATTTACCCTGTATGCCTGACCCAGAAAAAACCATGTTAAAGGAGGTGCATTTTGTTCCCTGTGGTTATCCTCTTCGTAGGTTTCGCTAATGTATTCTGAAGCGTATTCCAGTTTTTCTTCAGCCTTTTTTTGATATACTCTGCTTTTTAGATAACATAACCCTAGTAAGTATTGAATATTGGCATTATCGGGTTCAATAGTGTTGAGTTCGTCCAGCAACGGAACGGCTGCGTTGTAGTTGTCTTCATAGATGTATGCATTGGCATCGTAAAACTTGTTTACAAAACGACGGTCCGGTTGTCTTTCGCCTTGACTGAAAGTTGCAAAGCTGACAGATAAAAGTGCGACTATTAGGATCAGACTTTGTTTCATGGTATTTTTATTACAATGTTGTAAAGATATAAAATTAATATAATTAAACAATAGTGGAATTAAGAGCTTTTATAAGGATAAGGAGAAGATGCATGTCATCATTGGTTTTTTAAGGCTGATTTTATAGTTGAAACAATATTGTCAGCATCAAAGCCACATAGTTTAATCAACTCTTCCGGCTTTCCATGGTAAATAAGTTTATCAGGGACTCCCAGCCTTTTTACGTGGCATTCTTTATTGTTATCTGATAAATATTCCAGCACTGCAGAACCAAATCCTCCGGAAATTGCCCCGTTTTCTATGGTAATGATTTTATGTTTTTTTGCGATGATTTTATCCAACAGTTGAGTATCCAAAGGTTTGGCAAAGCGCATATCGTAATGGCAAATGTAAATCCCCTCCTGTTGTAATTTTTCCGAGGCAACGCGGACATTATTTCCTGCAGAACCGTATGAAAGTACGGCAATGTCTGCATTATCGTGTTCTTCTATTGCCCTGCCTTTCCCCAGGGGAATGATCTGAAATCCGGTTTTCCATTCCGGATGAATCCCCCTGCCGCGTGGATACCGAATCACCAAAGGCCCTTTTGTGTCTAATTGGGCGGTATATAACATATTTCGTAATTCAATTTCATCCATGGGAGCCATGAGTGTCAGGTTTGGAATGGTTCTGAGTGCAGCAATATCATATAACCCATGATGGGTAACTCCATCTTCTCCCACCAGCCCTGCACGGTCAAGGCATAAAATAACAGGAAGGTTCTGAATCGCTACATCATGTATGATTTGATCATAGGCCCGCTGGGCAAAAGTAGAATATACGGTACAGTAGGGGATAAATCCTTTGGTGGCCATTCCTGCTGAAAACGTTATGGCGTGTTGTTCTGCTATGCCCACATCAAAGCAACGGTCAGGAAATTTGTTTTTCATGATGTCCAGTGATGAACCGGTTATCATGGCGGGTGTAACTGCAACAATCTTATCGTTTTTTTCTGCCAGTTCGGTGACGGTAGCGCCGAATACTTCCTGGAATTTTGGTGGAACAGCGCTGTCGTCTGTTGGTTTTATAAGGGCTCCTGTGGTTTTATTGAATTTGCCGGGAGCATGCCACAAGGTTTGATCTTTTTCGGCAGATGGAAACCCTTTGCCTTTTTGTGTCAATACATGTAACACTTTGGTCCCGGAAATATCTTTCAGATCATCCAGTATTTTGGTTAGATAAACAACATCATGTCCGTCAACCGGGCCAAAATACCTTAATTTCAGGGATTCAAACAAATTGCTTTGTTTCATCACAATCGCTTTTAAGCCATTGTTTATTTTCTGAACAAGGTCACGGGCATTTGGGCCTCCAGCCTGGTTTACTTTGCTTAAAAACCGCCACACATCGTCTTTTACTCTATTGTATGTTTTGGACGTGGCAATGTCAATCAGGTATTCTTTCATGGCGCCTGAGTTTGGAGAAATTGCCATGTTGTTATCGTTAAGAATGATGGTCATATCAGTATGGAGTGAACCGGCATTATTCAGAGCCTCAAAAGCCATGCCGCCTGTCATAGCCCCGTCGCCAATAACCGCTGCAATTTGCTTTTTATCTCCTGAAAGCTCATTGGCAATTGCCATACCAAGGGCAGCAGATATGCTTGTGGAAGAATGCCCTACCCCAAAAGCATCGTATTTCGATTCATGCCTGGCAGGAAAACCACTGATACCGTTGATTTTTCGGTTGGTATGGAATTTTTCCATCCTGCCGGTTAATATTTTATGCGCGTAGGCCTGGTGACCAACATCCCAGATTACTACATCTTCAGGGGTTTGAAGAGAGTAATGCAGGGCAACGGCCAATTCCACAGCCCCAAGGCTTGCTCCCAGGTGGCCGGGATTGCTGGCTACTTCCTCTATGATAAAATCCCTGATTTCCTGGGATAATTTAATGAGGCTTATTACCTCCAGTTTCCTGAGATCCTCAGGATAACGTATCCCGGACAATAATGGACCTGGTTTTGCATGCATAATCATTTTATCTTAAGGGCAAAATTACGAATAATAATTGAGAGTAGTGGAGAAAATGATTAACATTCCATTGTCAATAAAATAGTTGTATTTTTGATGACTGTTAAGGAATTATCATTAATTTTGAATAATCTAAAAACATGAATGTTATGCAAAAAATTATTGTAAGGATATTTATATTGCTTGTGATATCAGGCTTTATATTTTCTTGTGTTCCGGCAACCAAGATGGAAGCCATGAAAGAAAAAAAAGAACGTTGTGAAGCAGAACGTGATGATCTGAAGGCAGAAAATGAGGAGCTTACAACGCAGGAAAAAGAAATGCAGGAAGAACTTGAACGCCTGCGAAAAATAAATAAAGGCCTGGTTCGTGACACTGCAATTAAAGGAAGCTCTTATCGTACACTGACAGTTCAATATGATAAAATTAATGAGCTGTACAATACATTGCTTGAAAACACTGACAAACTGCGTGAAGGCGCTGATGCTGAAACGAAAAAAGCGCTTAATATGTTGCAGGAAACCAGGGATGATCTACAGCGGAAAGAAGAGGAGTTACTGGCATTGGAAGAAAAGCTCAATAAAGAAAAAGCAAACCTTGAAGCCTTAAGGACCGAGCTGCAAATAAAAGAAAATGAAATCAATAAGAAAAACAAACAGCTGGCTGAAATGCAATCCATTTTGAACAGAAAAGACTCCGTTGTCAATGTGTTGAGGAAAAAAGTTTCAGATGCCTTGCTTGGTTTTGAAGGTGAGGGCTTAACCGTAACAAAGAAAAACGGAAAAGTGTATGTTTCCCTTGAAGAAAAATTGCTGTTTGAATCCGGTAAATGGGCAGTGGATCCCGAGGGACAAAAAGCACTTGGCAAACTGGCAGAAGTGCTGGAAAAAAATCCAGATATCAACATTATGATCGAAGGACACACAGATGATCTGGAATACCATGGCCGGGGAAATATTGAAGATAACTGGGATTTGAGTGTCAAACGCGCCACTTCCATTGTGAAAATATTGCTTAAAAAATCGGATATTGATCCTCAACGGTTGATTGCCTCCGGACGAGGCGAACATTTGCCTGTAGATCCAGCAAACACAACTGAAGCACGGAGAAAAAACCGGCGTACGGAAATCATTTTAACCCCCAAGTTGGATGAACTGTTCGAGATTATGAACATCCAATAAGGCAATGAATGCTTACTGCATGTAATTGGTATCGCCTTATTAATCTAATCAAATTAAGGAGCAGCTACCTGTTAAGCAGATTAACAGGTAGCGTTTTTGTATGGGGAGCCCCGCCTGCCATGAGTTTTGAAGTCTCTGGCAAATGCCAGCTCCATTGCCCGGAATGTCACCTGGGAAGCAACCCGGGACGTGAAAGGGCATTCATGCCTTTTGATGTGTTTAAAACCGTGATACGGCAAAACCGGCGTCATCTGTGGGTGGTTAGCTTGTATTTTCAGGGAGAACCTTTATTACATCCCAACATCGAAAAATTTATCGCATTGCTGGATAAACACAACATTTATTCTGTTATATCCACCAATGGAAATTTTGCAGATCCAAAAATTGCCAGGAAATTGGTTAAAGCCGGGCTAAGAAAACTCATTGTATCTGTAGATGGTACCAGCCAGAAAGAATATTCAAAATACAGGCACGGTGGCTCTTTGGATAAAGCCTTACAATTTATCAGGCATGTACAGGAAGCTAAAAAAACGCATTGTAAAAAAAACCCTGTCATTGTGATGCAAAGCCTCGTGATGCGCCACAATGAAACCGGCATTGAGGAATTCAAAACCATGGCAGATGAGATGGGTGTGAAACTTCAATTGAAAAGCTTACAAATCAATCATCCCGAACGCATTGATTTGTTGCCTGAAAATCAGCGTTACAGGCGTTACAAAATGAAAAATGGAAAAGCCGTTTTGATGAACCCTTTACGCAACCATTGTTGGCGGCTCTATAGAAATCCGGTTATTACAAGTGAAGGAGATGTGATACCTTGTTGTTTTGATAAAAGCCTTAAATACAAAATGGGAAATATTTATACCCGGAAATTTTTAGAAATCTGGCATTCCAGGCCTTATTATGAATTTAGAAAACAGGTTTTTACAAACAGAAAAAATATTGATATTTGCAAAAATTGTTCAGATGGAACAAAACGTATTTATGTCTGATATTTATTTGTCAATTGGTGGAAATTTAGGCGACCGTATTAAAAATATCGGTTTGTGCCAGCAAGCCATTGCTGAAAAGATTGGCCATATCATTGGGTTTTCTGCGGTTTATGAAACCGAGCCGTGGGGATTTGAGCATAAGCGAAATTTTTTCAATCAGGCGCTGCATGTGCAAAGCGATTTAAGTCCGGAGCAAGTTTTACAACAATGCCTGAGTATTGAAAAGTCACTGGGAAGGATACGGCAGGAGTCTGTGCAGAAGTATTCTGGCCGAACCATTGATATTGATATCCTTTTTTATGATGATTTAATCATTGAAAATTCAAGATTGAAGGTGCCGCATCCTGAGTTTAAAAACCGGTTGTTTGTGCTTGTTCCTCTGAATGATATAGCTCCGGATTTGGTTGACCCCTTAAGCGGGAAGCGGATTAAAACACTGAAAGCGCATTGCCGCGACAAAACCGGTATTAGTAAAACCAAACACCAGGGAAAACAAATATAATTATGGTTCAAGATGAAATATTCATGCAAATGGCATTGCAGGAAGCCAGGTATGCTTGCGAAGAAGGCGAAATTCCTGTTGGCGCGGTGTTATGCTGCAACGGAAAAGTGATTGCAAAAGCGCACAATCAAACGGAACGCTTGAATGATAGCACTGCCCATGCTGAAATGCTTGTTCTGACTGCTGGCATGGAAGCATTGTCAAGTAAAATTTTGCCAGATTGTGAGTTGTACGTTACCCTGGAACCATGCATTATGTGTGCCGGTGCCATTGGGCTATCCCGGGTAAAAAAATTGCATTACGCTGCGGAGGATAAAAAAAGGGGGTATCGTCAATATTCATCAGCAGTATTACATCCAAAAACCAAAGTATCCATGGGGGTGATGGAAAAGGAGGCTGCAGAGATACTTAGAACTTTTTTCAAAGCGAGGAGGTCGTAAAGTATTGGGTGTTTGTGTTAAGATGTCTCATGCGTCCCCTTACACCTAACACCTTATTCTACAGGTATTAATTTAATGAGTTCTATGCGTGTTTTTCCCTTCCTGAGTACCTTAAAAGTAAAAGCATTATAATTGGGATCTTGAATGATTTCTCCTTGTTCGGGAAAGTTTTCATGGACTGACAAAAGATACCCGGCGAGGGTTTCGTATTCATCTGAAGCCTTAAGGTTAAGATTGTATTTGTCGTTCAGGTAATCAATTTCAATTTTTCCTGAAAAAATATACGAGCCGTCAGGAAGGTGTTTTTCAATGATGTCAACGGTATCATACTCATCTTCAATCTCCCCGAAGATTTCCTCCAGCAAGTCTTCAATGGAAACTATCCCCGATGTTCCGCCAAACTCATCCACCACAATACCGATGTTTTTGTTTTCTTTGATGCACAGGGCTAACATATCCTGAGCTTTCATCGTTTCAGGAACAATCAAAGGTTTTCTCAGCATATTTTTAATTGATTTCGGTGATTTGAACAGGTCATGGCTGCGAACGTATCCAGCAATGTTGTCAACGTTATCTTCATATATAAATATTTTGGAATAACCGGAATCAATAAATCGCTGCGTAAGGGTGTTTATGTCAGTGTTAATATCAACAGCGACAATATCTGTACGCGGCACCATGCATTCCCGTAGGCGTATGTCACCAAAATCCAGCGCATTTTGGAATATTTTCAATTCTTTGTCAATGGTTTCTTCTTCGGTCTGTTCCCCGTTTGATTCAGAAATAAAATCATCCAAATCAACTTTACTTAAAACCTGTATCTGCCTGGCATTTTTTATTTTTACTCCAAGCAAACGGGTGCCTATTGTTGATAACCATAAACTAAAGCGTACAACGGGATAAAAAATTAAGTAAAAAAACGCTAAAGGCACAGCAAAGAATTTTAAGGACTGATTGCTGACTGTTTTGAAAAGTACCTTAGGAATAAATTCGGCGAACACAAGAATGATAAGCGTTGAAATGATGGTTTGGATGAGCAGTATAAGACCGTTATTACCATCAACCAGCAATGAAATGTCTGGCTCCAGTAATTTAGCCATCAGGATACCATATATGACAAGTGCAATGTTATTGCCAACAAGCATGGTACTTATGTAGCGGGATGGGTATTCTGAAAAATAAGATATTATTCTTGACGGGAGTTTATTTTCTTTTTTTGTGATTTCAAGCCGCAGCTTATTTGATGAAATAAATGCGATTTCCATTCCGGAAAAAAAAGCCGAAAACAGCAGGGCTATTGCTATATAGGGAAGTAGGTCCATTTTAGGCGCTTAAAAATCAAAACTTACCAACATGTTGTCGTTAATCATGCTGCAAGTTTGACACCCATTATTTGATTTATTTTTTTGATTTCATTCAT
>CAZGPW010000109.1:0-12216 GCA_964527535.1 uncultured Bacteroidales bacterium | reverse complement strand
AAGGTGGCAACACCCACAACACCGGTTCAGGTTCAGTGATGTTGATGACCTTCATGGTATATGCAGAAAAGCTGAACGGGCACAATAACTGTAACCTGGTACATTGCAAAGCTACGGCAATGCAATGTTAAAAGGGGACATCGTAAAAGATGATCCCCTTTACTGTTTTTTAGTCCGCGATGCTTAATAAATACCCGTGCTGAGATACCTTTCACCACGGTCAGGTAAAACCACAAGCATTTTTCCTTCAGTCATGTTATTGGCTGTTTTTTCAGCCGCGGCCATAGCAGCCCCTGAACTTAAGCCCGTAAACAACCCCTCTTTGCTGGCCAGCATTTTACACCAGTACATGGCTTCATCCCGTGTAACCTCCACTTCCTGATCCAGCAGGGCAACATCATACACACCCGGCATAAAATCTTTATATGGATTTTGAATGCCCTGAATAGCATACGAGGGCGGTGGGATGGCCGCAATCATTTTTGCAGACAAACCGGCTTCACTGAAACGGATAGCAGTCCCCATCAGTGTGCCTGAAGTACCTGTTCCTGCAACCACTACATTCACATCAGACACTTCATTAACCAATTCCCGGCCCAAACCATGATAATGCGCTTTCAGGTTATCCGGATTGCCAAACTGGTTAACAAACCAGTATTTATCAGGATTTTCCTGTTTCAACGCTTTTGCTTTCTGGATGGCTCCCATAGTACCCAGGGATGGATCGGTCAGTACAATTTCTGCCCCCAGCGTTTCCATGATTTTCCGCCTTTCAATGCTCATCCCTTCAGACATTACGATCTGAACAGGGTACGATTTTACCGCTCCTATCATGGACAGGGAAATGCCCATGTTTCCGCTGCTGGCTTCAAGAATGGTTTTTCCCCGGCACAAGTCACCACGTTTTTTGGCTGCTTCGGTCATGAAAATAGCAGGCCTGTCTTTGACAGATCCCCCCGGATTCATCCCCTCAAATTTGGCATATACATGTACATCTCTCTTCAGACTAATGTTTTTCAAAGCAAACACAGGTGTTTTCCCGATCCTGTCAATGATACTCTTTATTTTCATGATCAATTACTTCAATATCAGAACAAAAAACCCGGTTATTAACCGGGTTACATTATTTGTTAAACTATTACAAATCAATAACATCATGCAGTACCCGGCAAAAACAGGGAACTACAACAACAACTTGTATGATTGGGGAAAAACATCATGATTAAAATTCAAAATGATAACTTACTCCCAGCGTAAAACTCATGTACCTGGCTTCAAAACTTGTATCATCCATCAACTCACCCATATCAAATTCACGGCTTTGCTGCGTATGCATGGTATAATTATATTTCAGATTATAAGACCAATGCTCATTAATTTTGATGTAGTAATTAACGCCGGCTTCCATTGACAAAATTTCATCGGCTTTATTAAACAATCTGGATGTTGAATTCTCTGAGAACCTGTCTTTTTGCCACATGGCGGCAGCTCCACCACCAAGATGAAAGCACAATCCCATGTTTTCCGATCCCATTAAGGGGCCTGCATCTGCAACAATATGGGCAAAACAATTTACATAATTGGTGTTATTCACATCTTCACCAACCTTGATTGAATTGTAACGGCTACCAATCTCAACACCAAAAAGCTCATTTAACATGTATTTTGCGTCAAGTTCCACAACGCCTAAATTATACAATTCATTCCCCTCATAATCACCCATGGGTTGCATACCAAAATACCCACCTCCGTTAAGGCTTACTGATACTGGCTTCATCTCAATCACCTGAGCAAATATGCTCAAAGAAAAAATCAGGCTAATAACTAAAACTATACTTCTTTTCATAATTTTTGTTTTTTTCTTATTACAATACAGAACTATTATTTTTTCAAAAATAGAATTTTTTTTTTAATCAATTGTATTTTATTTATTTTTTTTTAAATATTTATAAACATTCACCGCGCAGCTATCAAAGTTATAAAATTTATTTCTCCATTTACCCACCACCGATCACCGTGAATTTATCCGGCGTAGCAAAGCGGAGACGGACCGATTACCGATTACCGATTACCGATTACCGATTACCGACCACCGATTACCGACCACCGCCCACCGATTCCAATATAAAAAACCTGTGTGCAATCCTGTTTCCCTGATCATCGGTTAGTATAAGATGGTGTTTTCCCGGCTCCGGGATGATAGCAATTTGATGACGATGGGTGGTGGAGGTAATGTATTCCTCATCTACATACCAATAAATAGTGGCATCACTATGCTGATGGGCAGCTTTAAAAACCACTTTTTGTTTTTCCCCGTCAAGGTCCACCGGCAAATATATCTCTGACATATCATCGGGATAGAGTATCTGCATAACATTATCCTGATTCTGAGCTTTGCAACCGGGGTACCAGGGTAGCATCCCAATGTATTCGGGGTGTGATTTCCGGTAATACCACTCCATGGCCGGGGGCAATATAAACAAAGATTTGTGTTTCATCTTTTCCAAAGGATAACATGACGCAGACACCTGGTGGGTTTCGTTTTCATTCAAATGAACCAGAGTGTGATACGGGCAGGGGGGAAAATGGTAGGCTGCTTTTGGTATCCATAAGCTGTCCACCTTATTGCAATGTGGGTTGGCAAGGTATCCGCTTTGCCGGCATACCGGCATTTTTACCATGGCATCGTAAGGTTTTTTGAACCACTCTTCGTAGGCCGGCAGCATATCAAACAGGTCAAACAAAACGGGAGCAGCGGTTTTTATGCCGATCAAATCCGGACGGCCTTCGCCTGAGGCATTACCCACCCATACCCCGATGGTATAATCAGGCGTGACACCGACAGCCCAGGCATCCCTGAAACCGTAACTGGTACCGGTTTTCCAGGCCACAGCCTGTTCGGAATTAAAGTATTTCCAATTGCCCTTTTCATCCGGTCGCTTAAGGTCTTTCATGGCCTCAAAAGCATACCAAATACCGGCAGCATCCATCCGTGCGTTGTCACTGTAATTAAATCCCGTAATGGGTTTTTCATTGTGCTGTAAATAAAGTAGTGGATGCATATCCAACGGAGAATACCTTGCATTGAAATCCTGAAAGTGCAACAAACGTCGTCCCATCGAAGCGTAAGCGGCACATAACTCATCAAGTCTGCTCTCAGCACTTCCCAGGATAAGTGATAAACCGTAGTTGTCGGCGCTGCGGCTAACAGTGGTAAGTCCAATGCTATTAAGGTCTTCAATAAATACGGCAATACCGTGTTGTTTAAGTAAATTTACTGCGGGGACATTCAAAGACCTTACAATGCACCTGGAGGCAGGCACAGCACCATCGTGCTGCAAATTAAAATTATGCGGCGAATACGACCCAAAGCGAACAGGATAATCAGGCACCAGGCTGTGGGGCATAATTTCGCCTTTACTGAGCATACAGGCATATAAGAAGGGTTTCAGAATGCTGCCAGAGCTGCGCTTGGCCGCACACATATCCACATACACAGACCGGCCGCCTTTATCAAAAATCCCGGTATTTCCAATGTAAGCGACAACATTTCCGGTTTTGGTTTCAGCAATGATGGCCCCTGCATTGTGAATATCGTTTTTCCGGAATTCCTTATAATACCTGTCAAGGGTGATATGTGCCTGCTGCTGGTAATGTGCATTGATGTGGGTATAGAAAACATGCTGTTCAGGATGCTTACGTTTAAGCTTATGCAACAGATGAATGTTTTGATTGGGAAAAGCTTGAAGCTTATCGGGAATTTCTTCCTCAATGGCAAGGGTATAAGTTTCACGGCTGAAGTGGCCCTTATCATAAAGCCTTTTCAGCAGCCGGTTTCGTTTGGCTTTAAGTACCTCTCTGTTTTTATTTATGTGTATGGAAGCGGGTGAATTGGGCAACACAGCCAGCAACGCAGCCTCAGCCCACGTCAGATCGGAGGGGGAACGGGCAAAATACCGCCACGCAGCAGCTTTCATGCCAATCACATTGCCACCATAAGGAGCCAGCTCAGTATAGATTTTTAATATTTCACCTTTGGAATGCCTGAGCTCCAGTTTTGATGCCAGCATCATTTCCAGCAGCTTGTTTGCGACATTTCTGTCTTTTGCCCCCCTCGACAACCTGATGACCTGCATGCTAATGGTGCTTCCGCCACTGACAATTTTTCCGGCTTTGATATTCTGCATGAAAGCACGAGCCAGTGAGAAATGGTCAACTCCATGATGATACATAAACCTTTTGTCTTCAAATTCCAGGAGGCAGGTCTTATATTTTTCCGGGATGGTGTCATACTCCTGCATAGGTAGTCTCCACTGCCCATCTTTCGCAACGGTAGCTGCCAGCAAAACATTATCCTTATCATACAACACAGAAGACCATTCCTTTTTGAGGGTTTTAACAGGCAGCAATAACCATATAAAAAGTGCAATAAATGGAACAGCGAGCCAAATCAATATGCGGTGGTGCTTTTTTAATGTCATGCTTTTCTGCCTGTTGTTTTATGCCACTATTGCCATGATGTTGATTTGTCCTGATGAGGTAATGTAAACGAAAACCTGCTTCCTTTCCCTGCTTCGCTGCCAACGCTTATGGTTCCGCCATGCTGGTCAACAAACTCTTTACAAATAATTAATCCCAGGCCGGTACCTGTTTCTTTATTTGTACCTTTTGTGGAGGTTTTCTTATCGATACGAAACAAATAATCCTGCATATCTTTACTCACCCCCACGCCATTATCAATAACAGATATGGTAGTGTGTTTTTGATCTTGCGATGTCTCTATCCTGATCTCACCGTTTTTACCTGTAAATTTTATGGCGTTGTTAATGAGGTTTCGCATGATGGTTTTCAGCATGTTGCTATCAGCAAAGGCATACATGTCTTTTGCATCGTATTTTATCGTGATATTTTTCTCTTTTGCCAAACTTTCCAGCAAGTGAATGGTATCATAAATGACATCAGTAAGGCATAATTTTTGGGGACGGTAAGGCACGCTGTTGGTTTGTGTCCTTGCCCATTCCAATAAATTGACAAGCAAATCATAACCTTGTTTGGCGGATTGATAAATCAACTTGTAATAATGCTGAAATTCCTGCGATTCAGATTTTTCACTTTCTTCGAGCAACAATTCTGAAAAACCAAGCATACCGGTAAACGGGCTTTTCAGGTCATGGCTGATGATGGAAAAAAACCTGTCTTTTGTAGCAATAAGTTGCTTAAGTTGCTTTTTTTGTTCCTGCAGGGTCAGATGGTTTTTTACCCTTGCCATCAATTCGGCGGTTTTAAACGGCTTTGATATATAATCCACACCCCCTGCTTCAAAAGCCCTGGTAATACAGTCACTGTCGGTTTTTGCAGTGAGAAAGATAACCGGCAGGTCCTGGAACTTTTCTTTTTGTTTTAGCCTTGAGCACACTTCAAAACCATCCATATCGGGCATCATGATATCAAGCAAGATAAGATCAAAATTTTCACTTTCGCATAACGACAATGCCCGTTTTCCATTCTGTGCATAAGATATGTCATATCCGGCTTTCTGCAGGTTTTTGGCAACCACCTGAATGTTTTTCGGGATATCATCAACGATCAATATTTTACTGTTCTTATCCATTGCAATTACCTGCTGTTTTCTGACACCAATTTTTTTAATGACAAAAACACTGTTGAAATTTCCTCTATTTCAATATTTTCAGCGGCTTTCATGAGTTTTTTTCCGGTGTTGTAAAAGTACGTATTGTTTATCGCTTTGCCATAAATTTTAATTTCTTTTCCGAGGCTATGAATTTTTGCCATGTTACCGGAGTTTTCAATTGTGCTGATCTCACTTGAAAACTTCTCTGAAAAATCACGTATAAGTCGCATTGACATTTCTCGTATTTCTTCTTTCGAATGCGTAATGTCATTTGTTGAAATCTCCTCCATGCGGTTTCCGGTTTCCTTTGACTGTTGATTTTCAGGCAGCTCTATGTTTTTAAAATAAAGATTAAATACACTGCCTTCACCAGGTTTGCTTGAGAATGCTATTTCCCCACCCTGAATTTCCATCAGTTTTTTTGTGATGGACAAGCCCAGGCCTGTTCCTCCGTATTTCCGTGTATTGTGATCACTGCGTTGTTTAAAGGCTTCAAATACCTGATTGTGGAATGTTTCAGGAATGCCTATACCGGTGTCGCTGATGGCACAGGCCATGTCAATTTTGTTGCCGGGTAATTGTTTTGTCTTTTTCAAACTGATGTCAATGTACCCTTTATGTGTGAATTTAACCGCATTGCCAATGACATTTAGAAAAATCTGCCTTGTCCTCAGTTCATCCATGATGATTCTTTCGGGGATGGCAGGATCAACTTTTATAGTAACATCCAGGTCTTTTTGTTGTATTTTGAGAGAAAATATCTGAGTGATGTCTTTAACAAGTTGCCTTATGTCCGTAGGTTCAGGGTGAACCTCCATGGCCCCGGTTTCAATTTTTGACAGGTCAAGGATATCGTTGAGCAGGTTAAGCAGTGTTTTACTGCTGGCCTCAATGGAATTCACATAATCCAGGTTGGTTTGATCTTTCAGGTTTTGTGCCAGAATTTCCGAAAAACCGATAACGGCGTTTATCGGGGTACGTATTTCGTGGCTCATGTTGGCAAGAAAAACCGTTTTAGCCCTGTTTGCTTCTTCAGCTTCCTGCTTGGCTTTCAACACCTCTTGTTGTGCAATTTTATCTTTTGTGATATCATCCTTAATAGCAATATACTGCACTATATCACCCCTTTCGTCGGTTATTGAGGACAATAAAGCGCTTTCATAATACAACTCACCATTTTTTCGTTTGTTGATGAATTCACCTTTCCATTCTTTTCCTTCACTGATGGTTTCCCACATGTTTTTATAAAAAGCATCACTGTGTTTCCCTGATGACAAAATACGGGGATTTTTGCCAATGACTTCATCCCTGTCATAGCCGGTAATATCAGTAAATTTTTTATTAACATATTGTATGTTTGCCTCCGGATCTGTAATAAGCACATAAGCGGAGGCATTCTCCACTGCTTTGTATAGGGTACGCAATTCTGTTTCTGTTTGCTTTCTTTTGGAAACATCACGGACGATACCAGCAGCATGCCACTGATTATGGATTTTTACAGGCGATAATGATAATTCGATATCAATGATGCCATTTTCCTTTGTATGAGCCTGCAACTCCATTATTCTCCCAAAGGCCCTTCCCCGTCCTGTTTTTTTAAATTTCTCCATGCCTTTTTTATAGGCTTCATATTCAAATTCCAAAGCGAGAAGTTTATGCAGGTCTTTGCCCATGATGTCTTGTTTGGAATACCCAAAAATATTTTCTGCAGCCTTATTCCAATACGAAACCAAGCCTTCGTGGTTCAATAATATTATGCCATCCTGGGCATTAGCTGATATCTTTTTAAATCGCTCTTCACTTGCCTGGAGGTTATCGCTGATAATTTTTCGTTCAAACGCATTGGAAATGATCTGGTTGATGATTTGAAAGGTTTTACTTGCTTCAAGGATTGTGTTATCCCTGAGATGAGCTTCGATTCCTAACAATCCCCTGTAATGACCAAAGAAACACAAAGGAACATGGACAAATACTTTACACTTATCTGAGACAAAGGCCGGGAAATTCAGCTTTTTTGATACAACATCATTATCAGCGGACGTAATTATTCCTGAATGCATTAGTTTCTTTGTCCATGCCTTGTAATTCGAAGTCCTGGTAAATTTTTGTTTATTTTTGTTACCATCCGGCTTTCGATTCCATTCAAATGCTTTTACCAGCGTATTGGCATAATCATTATCCAGAAGCAAATAGGTACGGTCAGCGTTTTCATCTGTGCCGATGCATTCAACAACCTGAGTCATCACATCATCAAAATTCTTCGTGCTGTTTAATTTGAGTGCTACTTTCGAAACAAGTTTTTGTTGTTGCAGGTTTATTTTTATGCTTCTCTCATATTGTTTGGCTTCCGTGTTATCATCAACAATAAGCATAACATGCAGCTTATTGTTATATTGAACCGGGATAAAATAACAATCGAGCCATAATTCCCTGTTAAAACTGGTTGTCATACATATACTCTCCCGCTGTTTTTCACCGGTTTCTATGCATTTATCAAACAAGTCAATGACACCATATTCCTGCCATGATTTAAGGTCCCTGATGTTCTGGGCCAATACACCCTGCCTTGATTTAGCGCCTATAATACTGGCTACAGCCTTGTTGCTCAGAACACACTGTCCGTTTGTTTGATACAAAACAATGCCAATAGGGGAATTATCAAACAACACTTGGTTAAACTGCAGTACAGAACTATAAGAGCTCTCCGGGTTACCTGACGCACTCTCTTCCTGAATGAAGCCCAAACATGTATCATCCGAAATGGCAACAAAACGGCACTTAAAAACTGTATTTTTTTTGTGGTTATGGCATTCAATACAGGTTTGTTTTTTCCCTGATAAACTTGTGTCAATAATAGCTTTCCATCCTATTTGATCTGATACATGTGCAGCAAAAAGTTGAAGAGGGTCACTATCCTTATGGGTGTTGATGTTTAGCAGTGTTTGAGCTTTTTCATTGTAATCCTGAAATGTCAGCATTGGTTTGCGGATGCTCCCTGATGATTTTAATTTAACATAAGCATCAAACGTGTTTTGTTTAATGATCTTCAGCTCTTTTTGCAATTTATCTTCCCGCTTCATAATGGTAAAAATACACAAAAATCCGGAAAATTAAACTTGCAGCGCATCATTTTCCTCACACAAAATATGTGAGTAAAAGACCAGAGGGGATATAGCAAGAACTTATTTAATAAAAAGACGGGCAAACTCCATGCTGTTGTCAGAAGTAACTATTGCATTATAAATACCAGGGCGCAGAGAGGCGGCAGGAATAGACACTTCCTGATGACTGTCCGTTAAAACAATATCCTTTTTCATGGCAAGTTGCCCAATATTATTGTATAAATTAAAGGTATAAGCATAAGATTGGGCATTTTCGAAGTGGATGATAATGCTATTATCCTGAGCTGTTATTGCGATCTTTTCAATGCCTTTATCACAATCAACCTCAATGATTTCTGAAGGTTTTTGTGATCCGTCGAAATCCGTTTGTTTGAGCTGATAAAAAACTGTGCCTTCGGAAAATTCATCATCACGAAATGTATAATCATTGTGAAAATTACTGTTTCCTTGTCCGTTGACCTGTCCGATTGGTTTAAACATAAAACCATTGTATGATTTCATCACTGTAAAATAATCGTTGTTTGCTTCAGAGGCTGTTGTCCACGTGAGAATAACATCGTTGTCTTCACATGCAGCATCAAAGGCAATCAATTCTACCGGCAGGGGATCCAGTTCAGCACAATCCTCGAAAGTTCCCCCTCCGGTCAGGTTAAAACTAAGTTCATAACCAGCATCACTTGGAGACCATCCATTTATCATCAAAAAATAAGTTTGCCCGGCAGTAACATCCAGGGATTTAACAAAACCATCCCCACTGACATCTTCTGTGTAATCCGTAACAGCAACACCTGAATAGGGATGTATGTCAGCCATTCCTGTGTACGGGCCTGTATCATCATAGCATCTTTCATTCCATGCATAAGAACAACGTACAGGAGAGCCCAGGTTGTTGCATTCATCAGCTTGGAACAACGCAAAATCATAATCATCACACTCAGTACATCCCCCTGCATCTCCCAAATTATTCGGCACAACTTCAAACTCAAACACACCACCGGTAGCGATTTCAAAATAGTACCATGTGGTATAATTTTCACTCACAATGCATCCGGTACATGTAGATTCAATCCCCGGCCCTGTGCTTGCGCCAGAGAAATCTGTATCTCCACAGGTAGCACATGAGCCCTTACATTCGCTGGTTTCTTCATAATTGTTTTCAGAACAATTCACACAACTTAATGAAATATCCCATCCTGATTCATTAACTGTGCCATCGGAATAAAACCTAAAAGTAAGGCAACCACTGGGATCAGTTGATGTGATTGTACTGGAATAAGACCCATCTCTGGTCACAGGACTGCCAGAAGATCCACATCCCTCCCAAAGTATAGGGCTGTTCTGTGTTGGCCCGTTACTGATGGTTAAATAATCGTAACACCCACCCCACCCGTCATCTTCAATACTGAAGTCATTTATGGTTGCTCTCATACATTTACCGGGGGCGTCTGGACAAAAGGTACGGTAATAATGGTTAATGCTGTTGGCATAATTAATTGTTGGTCCTCCATCATCATAATAGGAAGGCGTTTCACCACAATCAATGTTAACCATACAAGCTCCCAGGTAAGTGCTTTGTAAACCTTCGGTGGGATGTGTATAATAATCTTGTGTACCACCACCCCCACAACTTGTACAAGTCACCCATTGCTCCCTGCAAAGGTCTTCACTACCACATCCTGAATCTGTATGAATATGCACATATACCGTTCCACTGAATGTGGCAGTCCAGGTAATGGGAGTTGTTCCTTCTTCAAGTAATGCCTCGGACGTGTTGGTCAGGGTAATCCAGTCGGTTGAAACAGAACTGCTGAATTCATAGGTTTCGCCGGCAACCACATTGGTAACTTGATTGTATTCACCTGCAAAGTTACATGATGATACCTGTATGGGAATATCATCAGTCGGGGCCTCTGATGACAACCAGTAATCGGTTGAAACGCAATGGTTCACCGGGCAATTAAGGTAAAGCGTGTGCGTCCCGGCGGTAGAATTTTCATCATCAAGCAAAATGTAATAGGTTGTACCGGCAGTCCAGGACATGGAACCAAAATTCCCTGCTGAGGCAATATCATCAATACAGTTCCATCCGGTTTCTGCACAGGTGCCTGCCTGCCATCCGTAATCAACATACCCGCTTGCTTCAGTTACTTCAATGCTGTAGGTTCCTGTTGACGGCGCAACAAAACTGTAAACTTGTTCTTCTCCCGGAGTACCGTATCCACAATAGCTGGTATTCCACACCCCTGCGCCACCACCTGTATATGACTGGGCATAAGAAGAACCGCAATCTGAGATACTGATGATGTTATCGCATGGACCGGTAACACTTTCAGTATAGTACACTGTAACCTCTAATGACAATGTTACATAATCACAATACACATCATTATCCCATGATCGAAGGTAAATTACTGTACCGTTTGCAACGTTACCGTTTAAATCTGAAAAAGAATTTGTTCCGTTGCAATATGAATAATACCAGGTTCCATCAAGATATATATCATACTTATACCATGAAGGACAATATGAGCCAATGGTACCGGTTACATCAATTCCTGTAATAGTGGCCCCGGCAGGGGCACAATTAATTGTTACCGATGTTGTAAAATTATCACAATCATCCCCTGAAGCAGAACTGGATTGTGTACATGACTGGCCATATCCTGCTAAATACATTAACAGGAAAATTAAAACAATTGATATTTGACACAGCCTTTTCATCATAGCTTATTTTTCTTTTTCAACTTCTCGTTTCAAGTATTTGAATACCTTTAAATACTCATTGGGCATCTCATTTATCCAATGTACAACATCTTCCCTGTATAAATCCCGGTCAAAAACATCCATTGGACAATTTGGTGCCTTGATTTTTATTTGTTTATTGATGCGGGGTAATGTATTCTCAATAAAAACCTCTTTTGAGCCGGCGTATTTACAGAGGATATTCAATTGCAACCTCAACCCATCAATTTTCTTCACTATATCAGCGACCCGGCGTTCGTCAAGGTCTTTTACCTTTAAATGGGGGTTGGCGGGGGCCACAAAAAAATGTTGTTGTGAATTATCATTTGCCGGTTCAGCAGCAATTTTTGAAGTGGTGTAAAAATCTGTGCTGCTTGTGGACTTGGAAGATTCCTGTCCAATCACATACGTGGTTGAAATTATGAAAATCAAAAACAATATGACATTTATGTTTTTCATGGCTATGTCCTTCCTTCATTTTCCAATGGTTCCTTAATAACTGTAACGTATATAAATATATATAGTTTCATATTTTTAAATATTTTTTGTGTATTTGTTAATTTATATTAAATTTATGGTTCTACTTGTCAAGTTTCACAAGGTTGTTTATGAAAACTTGGTTTACTGGAGTTTCCCCAAAAAAATCAAATAGGGAATAATTTAAGCTGAATACAGTTTGATGTTTTTCCTGTTTTCCCTTTAAATATTATCCCTCTTTTC
>CAZGPW010000108.1:0-1558 GCA_964527535.1 uncultured Bacteroidales bacterium | reverse complement strand
GGATTTTAACCAGGACCCCATGCCTTTTGCAGGGAACGATACCATCGTTTGTGGTAATCAGATCGACCTTAATGTCGAACACAGCCTGCCCGGAACGATGTTACAATGGTCAGGAAATGCTGATTTTAATCCTGCCACCGGAACATCAACAACTGTAACAGTTGGTAACCCTGGCACTTATGAATTTACCCTTACCGAATATAATGGATCATGCTACGCCCACGATAACATACTTGTTACTTTTATTCCGGGGCCTCAACCGACCATCCAGAACACTGAGGATAACGTGTGCGGCCAACAATATAACCTTTCCGTACAGAACGTTACCGGAGATGGGCAATGGACAGCCTGGGAAGATACAACCCCTTCAATTCCCGATGATGATTTTCAAATTTTCCCCACATTTGAAAACAATAATGACACATCACCAAATGTTCAGGTAACAGTAGGTAACTGGGATGGTCAATATCGAACCGTGGAATTTGTCTGGACTGAAACCAATTCTTATCAAGGTGTAAATTGTACCAATGATGTCTCTTGTGAAATTACCTTCTCAAAAGATGTATATGCCTTTGTTGGTAATAACGACCAACCTGAAGTATGTGGTAATGAATTTACCTTAGATGCAGATACTGTTGGATTTGGTCCAGCTGTAATTGGAAGGTGGATAATCAAAGATGTACCCGATTATACACTTGACCCTGATGAATATGCACCCGACGCCCATTTCACCCATCAATCACCAGGTATTTACGGTGATTCTGCCCATGTTACGTTGCCGCTAATCTGGTCAGTTAGTGATTCATTAAATATTTGTAGTGCCCTTGATACGGTGAACATTACCATGTACAGAAAGCCGGATGCCAATGGTGGAAATGATGATGCAACATGCGGATTGAGTTATGACCTTGAAGCCTTTTACAGCCTGCCGGCAACATCTTCTTATGATCCTTACGGTTTCTGGTCTGCTTATTCATCTGAAAATCCCGGAACTGCCAATTTTGTTGATAATGAAAGTGCTGCTACTACAGTCAATGTTTCACAAGCAGGAATTTATGCTTTTATCTGGAGGGAAAACAATTCCATGAGGTCAGATTGCAATGACCGGGATACTGTATGGATAACATTTAAAGCCAATCCTTATATTGATGCCGGTGATGATTTTGATGTGTGTGGCAATGAAACAAACCTGAACGCTACCTCCGATGGTTTTGATGGTGGTTGGTTACCTCCGTTAGGTGGTACCATTGATGATTACAATGACCCCAATTCACCTGTGTATTTCCCGGGGCAAGGACCGGTCAATTATGTTTGGCAGGAATCCAACGAAGAATGTACAAGCAAAGATACAGTAACCGTTACGTTTTGGCAGGAACCAAACGCCCAATTGGCTATGGACCCGGAAGACACAGCCGTATGCGGACGACTTTTCAACCTGCGTGCCGAAAATCCCGGCAGCGGCGTTAATGGTAATTGGATTGCTGAACCAAGCAACAGCGTGGATTTCCAGGATCAGGATTATAATGACATGGTAGAAGTGACCTATTATGGGTATTAT
>CAZGPW010000107.1:0-12015 GCA_964527535.1 uncultured Bacteroidales bacterium | reverse complement strand
TTCAATAGGATTGGTGCTGTTCTGATAAGGAATGCCACCGGCACACATATATGCATCACCAATGGTTTTTATTTTTTCAATGTCAAATTTTTCAATGATCTGATCAAAAGAATTAAAAATTTTGTCAAGCATTTTAATCAATGTCTCAGGGCGGGTTTCTTCTGCAATTTTTGTAAACCCCTGTATATCTGCGAACAACACAGTAACCATCTTATACCGTTTTGAACTGGCCTTTCCTTTTTCAGTAATTTCCTGTATGGTGGCTTTTGGTAATATTCTGTTTACCAGTCGTTCTGTCTGCTCTTTTTGTTTCAAAAGCTCTTCTGTTCGGGAAGCAATGATTTTTTCAAGCCTGTATTTTTCCTTTGCGTGCTGATACGACCTTCGTTTGATTAACATATGTGTTAGGCTTACTGCGATAGCAATATAAAACACAAAAGCAATCAATGACAAATAAAACGGAGGGCTAATTGAAAATGAAAATTGTGATATTTCTGTAACCAGGCCATAAGCATTTTTTGCTCTTACCTGAAAGGTGTAATCTCCGGGTCCCAGGTTTGTAAACTCTTTAAAGCTTTCTGAACTGTAGTCCGACCAGTTTTTTTGTAAGCCAAGCAGGCGGGTTTGATATTTAATGTTTTCACTGGTTTGATAAAAAGGAACTGAGTATTCAAACCTGATGTTTTTTTGTTTGTGATGAAGTGTATAAGAAGTGCTTTGAGTCAGAAGAGGCGTTATTAATCCATTATTAAGCAAAACACTATCCTGGTTAATGCTAATGTGGCGAATGAAACAATGGTTTATTTTGGTTTTTTTAAATTCTTTATCGCGTTGATACTTAATTATACCTCTCAGGCTTCCCAACCAGACGTTGTTGTCTTCTGTAAAAATACATTCTATGGTTTTATTTGAAATCAATTGGAATGGAAATAACTGAAGTTTATAAGGCTTATTTTTTCCTTGATACAAAGCAACTCCTGTCTGTTTTTTATACATGTTTTTAACCCCACTGCTGAACCACAGGTTGCCTGAAGAGTCTTGGTGAATAGGATAAACCCACCTGTGGTTATGTGAAAAATCAAACCCCAGCATTTTATCGGGCACAAACTCAGCCGCTTTTTTGATTCTGAAAACCCCCTGGTGGGTTGAAAACAAAATTCCGTTACGTGTATTGTAAACGTCTATCCAGTCAAACTTTTCAGGCAACCCGTAGCCTTTTTGTATCCGTATTATAACAGGATCAAGTTGGGCAGCTTCTGAAAATTCAACCCTAAAAACACCATCGTTATTAGACCCCAGCCATAAGTTTCCGTTTTCATCTTCTGCGATGGTACGAACTGAAAAATCCAGATTCTGTATTTTGCCTTTGACATTGAAGCTCCCGTCTTCCATTTGTTCAGCAATCCATAGTCCATCATTGCAACTGATGTATAATTGATTTTGAAAAAACTTTGATTTCTTTATGGTTTCCCCATTAAGGTCAAGTTTATAACTTGCGCTGTCAGCATTTAACAAATATATCCCATAATCTGTACAAGCATAAAAGTGTGTTCCGATACGGACCAGGTTTTTTGTACGTACATTGAGATTTTTTATTTTTCGAAAGATGGTTTGATCGCAGTCAATATTCTGGTTAAGGGTATCTTGTATCAGGTTTGTTTTTGCTGTATAAACACCCTGGTTTGTGCTGAAATAAAGCTTGTTTTTATACTTATTTATGGCAAGGATGGATAAATTAAGACGCTCATCACTGGTGTAATAGGTAAATGGTGAAGACAACTCCACATAACTGATGCCATTATAGGTTGTAACCCACAATTGATTATCAATATCAAAATGCATATCTGTGACATGATTATCTGCCAGGCCGGAAGCTTTGTTTAAGTGAAATACCAATTGACCCCGTTTGTTGATGATAAAAATCCCGTTGATTTCAGTTGCCGCCAGAATATATTTATTATTGTAATTTACCAGTTCTGATACTTTTGCCTCATCCAATAAATTGTCAATCTGCGTACGCTTCTTCTCCAGCTTGTTATTGGTGATCTCATATAAGCCCTTGCTTCTTTTGGGTTTTATGATGAGCTTGTTATTAAAAAGACATAGACTGCTTATCCCGTCATGTTTAAATGTATCTGCTTCAGGAATATGCTTAAACTGTTTGTTGTTGTATTTATATAAGCCTTCTCCATTGGCCCACAAATACATTTGCTTTTTTGTTTTAAAAACCCTGATTTGTTCGTCAAACTTTTTGTAACAAGACAATTTTTCGTTTGAATATCTGTATAAACAGGTATCGGAAGCAAAAAACACTTCTCCGCAAAAAGCTACAACTGAACGAATCTGAGGAATGTTTTCAAAATCATCGTTAACAATGGAGACAAATTTGGTCCCATTACGTGTGTTTTTTAAGTATCCGATCTGATTATAGCCTCCCACGTATATTTGCTGAGAACAATCAATATCCATGTGAGAAACGCCTGTTACACGAAGGATATTCCAGTTGGTGTTATCGAATTCAAGAATGCCATTTGTGTTGCTGAAATATATTAACCCGTTATCAGCTTGCAAGGCTTCATAATTTTGACTTTCATATCCGTAATCATGAGATTTAAAATTTGTTATCTTTGGCACGCCTAAAAGATTTTCCTGCGCCATTGAAAATGCGCTCGAAAAAACAATAAAGACAGCAATACAAATGACAATAAAAACAAGGCGTATTTTATTAATTTTTTTAGGCATTTTGTTAAATAACACTTATTTTAGTGTTTTAGTTAGAATTTAGTAAATGTAATATAAATTTAATAAACTATGAAAAACAGAGAAAAAATTGTTATCGTTACATGGGATTTTACAGAAGTCTCAGAAGCAGCACTTTCGCACGCAGAAAGATATACTAAGGCTGCGGGGAGTAGAGTTCATGTTGTTCATATTTGTGGGAAAAAAGATGATGAACAGGCATTGAAAGCAAAAATTGAGAAGCAAATTGAAGAAAATAAACTTGCCGGGACAACTCCAATAGATGTTGTGGTTAAAAAAGGCAACATATATTCTTCGATCAACAAATATACAGAAGAAGTAAAAGCTGAACTTGTTATCATGGGGACGCATGGTATCATTGGAACTCAAAAATTGTTTGGTAGTAAAGCCCTTAAAGTAATTGTGGGTTCTAAAGTGCCTTTTTTAACTGTTCAACAAAAACCTGTCCGGGAGTTTAAGGAAATGGTATTGCCTTTTGACAGCGATATGGAAGGCCGGGAAAAACTCAAGTGGGTAGTTTATTTTGTTGATAAATATGACCTGCGCGTAAGAATTCTGAAAAAAGTATCATCCATCAAAGACGTCCAGAAAACCATCAATAATAATGTTGCTTTTGCAAAACGTGTACTGGATGATTATAATATCCCCTATAAAGTGGATTTGGAAACCAACACCAAGGATTTTGATGAAGAAGTGATAGCTTTTGCCGAAAAAATTTCAGCAGGGTTGATTATGGTGATGACCACCAAAAATATTGATTGGACAAGTTATTTGTTTGGTGCCGAAGAACAAAAGATCATTGCAAATAAGGCTAAAATTCCGGTAATTTGTGTTAATCCAAGAGAAGACTTGCATAAACCCACTTATTTTAATTAAATAACAGATCATTTGGATTAGCATGAACTTCTACCTTTGCCTGAAATAATCTTGTGATGAAATATAAAAATATCTTATGGATAGTTGGCCTCGGCATATTGATTTTGCTGGCGGGACTATATTTTTCCAGCCTGAAAAATAAAAATACCGGCATAAGCAAGAGCATAAGTCTTGTGCCTGTGGATGCTAACATGCTGATTGAAATAAGCGACCCCACCAAATTGATTGATTTCTTCCAGACACAGCCAGCGTTTTGGCAGGATTTGGCAAATGTTCCTGTTTTTGAAAAATTAAATCGTAATATGTTATGGCTGGACAGCATTTTTACTAAACATGATGTTGTCCATGAATTATTTTCCAGAAATAATTTGTTAGTCTCAGTGCATGATATAGGAAAACACAAACTTGGATCTTTATTTGTGATTGAAATTCCTGATCATATCAAAACTAAAACTGTTTTACGTGACATTGACAAAATAGCAAAAGAGGCCAAACCAAGAGAAAGAACGTATGAAAACGTTACAATTTATGATGTAAAAACGGGGGCCGGGAAAAATTATGCCTACAGCATCTTCAAAGGAAATTTATTTTGGAGTGATAACCCCTTATTGATCGAAGATGCTATCAGGCAAAGTAACCTGGAAACATCAATATTAAACGATAAAAACTTTCAAACGGTGTATGCCACTTCCGGGAAAAAAGAACTGGCCAACGTTTATATTAACCTGTCACGCCTTAATCATCTGATAACGCCTTTTTTAAAATCCGGTATTATAGCGCATCATCCTGCATTAAGAAATTATGCTTCATGGGTTGAACTTGACATGAGTTTGAGCGAATCCCTGATCAGTTTTAATGGTTTTGCTGTTGCTTCGGATACAACAATGAATTACCTCAGGCACATCAAAGACCAGTCAGCCATCAGTAATGAATTTGAAGCGGTGCTGCCGGATAATACAGCGTTATATTATGTGATGGGGCTTGATCATTCTAAGAAATTTTCTTCCTATCGACGCTCTTACCTGGATGAATATAAACATTCAAAGTATTTTGATGAACAATTAAACCGGTTTAAAGAAACATGTGGTTTTGACGTGGCAACCACTATTTACTCGCTTGTGGATGACCAGGTATGTTACGCACTTTCCAATATCAATCAGCTTGATATCTATCAAAACAGCTACATCCTGATCAACACAAAATCCGGTTCTAAAGCAAAACAACGTATCCGCAATTGTCTTCAGGATTATGCCACACATACAGAGCAAGATGTTTCTGAGTACATAAGTACCATCAAAATGGATGCTGCCAATGAATTTACTGTGTACAGAATGCCGGTTGATGACTGGCCTGAGGTTTTGCTGGGTAGTTTTTTTAAACATTCCAGGCCAAAGTATTGCAGTGTGCTGGAAAATACCGTCGTGTTTGCTTCAACAAAATCCTCATTGCACAAATTGTTGAATAATTATCTGCTGAACAGGACCATAAATAAAAACAAAAATTACCGCGATTTTAAAAAAAACCTGTCCAGAGAATGTCAGGTGTTTTTTTACATAAACGGCAATCTTGCTTTCGCATGGATGCAGGGTTTATTAAATGACAATTACAAAGACAAATTCACTGCATGCGAAAGCATAATTAAAAAACATCATGTTGCATTACAACAAATCATAAGTAATAATATGATATATCACAATCTGGTTGCAGAACACTCAAATTTCCAGAAAGACAAACCACATACCATTTGGGAAAGCCGGCTTGACACAAGCATTTACCGCAAACCAGCACTGGTGGAAAACCATTATTCTGATTTAAAGGAAATCTTTGTACAGGATGTTGGTAATAATATATACCTTATTAATCATAAGGGTCACGTTTTGTGGAAGTTGCCCCTGGATGAACAAATTTTGGGGAAGGTTTATCAGGTAGATGCTTTTAAGAATGGAAAGTTGCAATACTTATTCAACACAAAAAACAAAATATTCCTGATAGACAGGCTTGGCAACCATGTAGAGCGATTCCCTGTTAACTTGCGTTCACAGGCAACTTGTGGGATGGCTTTATTTGAGTACAACAATAACCATGAGTACAGGATTATGGTCCCATGCAAAAACAAACAAGTTTACTTGTATAACCTTAATGGTAATCTGGTTTCAGGATGGGAATTTGAGGCCGCTGAATACCCCGTCAGGCAAACGCCAAAATATTTCCGACACGGAGATAAAGATTATATCGTGTTCAGCGATAAATACAGACTTTATATTTTAAACCGCAGGGGTGAAACCCGCGTGCAACCAAAATACCACTTTCAAACATCTAAACATAACAATTTTTATTATGAAAAAAATAAAAATAAGTCAGAATCCTGTTTTGTAACAACCTCAAACACAGGTACTGTTATGAAAGTATTTTTAAACAGCGTTGTGGATTCCCTGCATATAAAAAATTACAGCAAGAATCATTACTTTATGCTTGAAGACCTGGATGCCGATGGTGTCAAAGATTATATTTTTCTTGATGGAAAAAAGCTTGAAGTGTATAGCCAGGGATTATCAATGATTATGAGTTATGAATTTGATAATATAATAACCGAAGCTCCGAATTATTATGAGTTTTCATCTGACAATCATAAAATTGGAGTGACTGATTATAAAAATAAAATCATATATCTGATTAATGCAGATGGAACCTTACACCCGGGTTTTCCATTAACAGGAAAAAGCCCTTTTAGCATTACATCCCTGACTCCTGGCAAAAAACATTTTAATCTGTTTGTTGGTGGTAAAGATAATTTTTTATATAATTACGAAATTAAATAAAGTGATATGAGACCAAATCTTAAATACGTAGTTCCTTTTATCATTGTCGCGCTCATGCTTGTAATGCATGCATGTATAAAAGACAGTTTTGATTTTGACAAACTGACAAATGAAGTGCATTGGAAACCCAGCCTTGCTGCACCCATAGCTTACGGTAGCCTTCACATGATTGATGCCATGGAAACCTATGACTCTCTGGGAAGGGTTCAGGTAAATGAGGATGGATTCTTGTCCCTGATGTATTTTGAAACGGCAGAATCCGATACTGTATCGGAAATCATGGATATTGGCAATCAACAGTTGAGTGATAATATTCCTTCATCGGATGTGAATTTTGCCGGATTCAATACAGGTGATCATATGACAATTACCCGCAATTTTGATCTGGAATTTGATCTGTTTAATGATGATGCCGAACTGGATAGTATCTGGCTTGATCATGGGGACTTAAACCTGGGAGCAGTTTCTTCGTATCAGCATGCCATTGAAATGGTTATGACTTTACCAACCGTAACAAAAGATGGAACACCATTTTCCCGCACCCTGAACCTGTTACCCTATGGGAGTTCAGATGAGGACATAAATAACGATATGGATGGATACACTGTTGACATGACCCAGACATCCCTTGGGTATAATGAAATTCCTGTTGAGCTTGAAATAACCTTTGTGCATTCAGGAGGCTCCAATACCGGAGATCTGGATTTTCAGGTGGACTTGTTGAATCCTGACCATGAAGCCATGTTTGGATACTTTGGGCATAATACCCTGATTTATGAAAGTGGTAAAATTGACATTGATCTTTTTGATCCCGGTGATAACTGGGATATTGAGGATTTTAAATTTGAAAATCCTCAATTTAAAGTTTATTATAAGAATTCGTATGGTATTCCTGCCAATTTTTACTTTGATTCCGTCATCGCACATACAACTTATTATGATGAAACATATGATGTTGAGGATTATGGCGCCGGATTGCCAATGGACTCAACGAATCCGTTTGAAATTGCACACACAACCGATTTTGGTACATTTATCGAAGATAGTTTGATCCTCGACAAAAACAACAGTAATATAAGTGAAATCATTTCACGCAGACCCGCCTGGTTTAAATTTACTGCTCATGCCCATACCAATCCATACGGCGATTCCGGCCATCACAACTTTGTCGGAAATGATTCAAAGTTCATTGCAGACATCGAGGTGGAGCTGCCTCTATGGGGCTATATTGACAGGTTTCATGGCAGGGATACCGCTGATTTTGATCTTAAAGAAGAGTTTGAAGACCCGGGGGTGATCGAATACCTGATGCTCAGGCTAACCATTGATAACGGATTGCCGGTGGAAGCCAATACGCAGGCGTATTTTCTGGATGAAAATTATGTTGTGCTTGATTCCGTATTAAAAGAAACCGGAACGCAAGTCATTGCTCCTGCAGAAGTGGATGGTGACGGCAGAGTGATCAGTAAAACTAAGAAAGTAACAGATGTTGTGGTAACAGGGGAAATGCTGGAGAAACTGATGGACACGAAGTACATGGTTTCCCGGGCAGATGCCTCTACAACAAACGCATCAAACGATGAACTCATTAAAATATATCCGGAATACAGTGTGGATTTTAATGCAGCCGTTGAGGCAGACCTTGATGTGGAAGTTGATCTTGATACGTTAAATTAATGTTGATACTTAATACAAATGATCATGCATAAATTCAATACATATTTTATCTTTTTCGGGGTGTTATTTTGCCTGAATAATGCAGCATCAGCTCAACAGGGGCAAACATTTTATTTCATGGACAGAATCTCTCAAACTGCCTACATGAATCCCAGCCTGAAACATGATTATGATTACACTATTGGTGGATTGTTGTTGCCCATCGTCGGACAAGTGCCCCCGACCATGTATTTCAATTATTCCAACAACGGGTTCGATTATGCTGATTTTATTCATCACGGAACGGGAGATCAGGCTGATTCCCTGGTGTATGATCCTGAAAATCTTCTGAAGAACATGCGGAATACCAACCATTTGCATTTTCAAACGCATATTGATCTGATTCATGTGGGATTCAAAACCAAAGATGAGGGATACCTGACCTTTAACATTACCGAAAAAATTGATTTTGGCTTGAGCTTGCCAAAAGATTTGTTCGGCATGATGTGGTATGGCAATAATTATTACAGGAAACAGGATGAAAAAATTGATCTTTCAGGCCTGGGATTTCAATTTATGCATTACCGGGAAATTGCCGGAGGTTTTGCAACAGAAATTATTGATAATTTAGAAGTGGGTGGACGTGGCAAAATTCTTTTCGGCATGGCAAATGCCCAGACAGATGTAAATGAACTCAGCCTTTATACCGGACAAGATGATTATATGATTACGGCGGTATCTGACATGGCTATACACAGCAATACACCTCTGAATTTTAATTATTATCACAACGAAGACAGTACCGGGATTGAACTTGATGAAGATGCCATTGAAAATTATAACCCGCTCGATTATCCTTTCAACTTTAGAAATCCTGGTTTTGCTTTGGATATCGGTGCTAGATATACTTACCTGGAAGATTATACTGCTTTTATTAGTGTCAATGACCTGGGATTCATTAGCTGGAATGAGAATCCCTTTTCTTTACATTCTGACGGCACATTTGGTTTCAGGGGAATTGAAGTTGATTTCTTTGAAGATGAAGATGAGTTTGAAGAAAACATGGAAGAGTTTGGTGATTCTGTGCTCAATATTTTTGCACCCGGAGCCAATGATTACAGTTACATTACATGGTTGCCTACAGACCTTTATCTCGGAGGACAATACCATTACCATGAAATGCTTAATCTTGGGATGTTGTACAGAATGGAATTTTACCGGAAAGATGTCATGCACAGTTTTACGTTGTCTGCCAACTCCAATATCACAGACTGGCTTTCGACTCACCTGAGCTATTCCATCATGAACAACAAATTTACCAATGTTGGCCTTGGACTGACCATAAGAGGCGCCTTTTTGCAGTATTATATCGTTACAGATAACCTTTTTGGTGCCATGTTCCCGCAGTCAAGCAGAAATTTGAACATCCGGATGGGATGTAATCTGGTCTTTGGGTATAAGGAAATCATCTCAGAATCCTTATTTTAATGTCCATTAAGTACATAAATTGATGTATGAACGATAGAATTAAGCTTGAACGTACCCTTAAGCTGTTATATTTACTTGGCCTTTGTATGCTTGCAGCAAGCATCCCTTTCTCCAATTTGTTTCCCAGCCTTGCCATTATGTTCATTGGGTTGATATGGATTGCCGGGGCATTTGTTTTCCCATACAAGCAGCGCCTTCAGGCAAATAAAGAAGTATGGTGGTTTGTGTTGATTTATGTGATTCATCTTATTTGGTTGTGGAACACCAGCAACTTTGATTACGCTACCGAAGATCTGAGAAAAAAGATTCCCTTGCTTTTTTTACCCCTTTTTATTGCATCCCTGCCTGCATTAAAGCGCCTTGGAAGAAACATCGTTCTTCATGTGTTTCTGATAAGTATGTTTATTTCCGGGCTGAGTGTTTTTATGGCTAAATACGGGTTTGCAGTGACCGAAATATCGGAGCCCAGGGATTACGCATTGTTTGCAAACCATATAAGGCTGAGCCTAATGATGTCACTGGGAATATTTGTGGCCTGGTGGTTATTCAGAAAAACACAGTTTACCTATTTGCGCATTTTGTACTTGATCAGTATAGCCATGAATGTGGCTGCCATGGTTATTTTGCAAGTTATAACAGGCCTTGCCATCACACTTGTCGCTATGTTTATTATGGTTCTGATTTTCAGGAATACCATCAGGAATAAAGCCGTAAAAAAGTGGGGTTTCATTGCTATGATTATTATACCGCTTGTAATAATTTTTTATTTGGGAAATCAAATACATGCTTTTTACCATCCTGAAAATCCTTACCCTGACCCTGAAGAATCAAATTTGAAAACACAAAAAGGCCATCAATATAAGCACAGTCTCCACTCTGATCAGCTTGAAAATGGGAATCACATATATAGATTTCTTGCATTGAACGAATTAAAAAAGGCATGGAATAAACGCAGCGATATCAAATATGATTCAGTGTGCCATAACGGGTATGAAATTAAAAATGTTTTGATCCGGTATTTAACATCAAAGGGTGAATTTAAAGATGCAGAGGCTGTCAGCTCTTTGAATGTGTGTGAATTAAATGCAATAGAATCTGGAGTTACAAATTACCGGTTTAAAGAAAAGCAGGGGTTAAATTCCAGGGTATATGAAATCATTTGGCAGGTTCATGTGTATTTTAACGGAGGGAATCCTTCAGGCAAATCATTGGTGCAACGCATTGTTTATTTAGAAACCGGATGGCGCATTGCCATGAAAAACGTGTTAACGGGTGTGGGTACAGGCGATGTAAACGATAGTTTTAAGCACCAATACAGAGAAGACAATTCTCCCTTATTGCCGGAATACAGGAGAAGAACACACAATCAATATCTGACCATGCTTATAGCCTTTGGTGTGTTTGGCTTTACCTTGTTTTTACTGGGATGGATATCTCCGGTCATCCGAAAAAAAGGGATGAATAATTATTTGTTCGCCGCTTTCTTTATCATTGCAAGCCTGAGCATGCTAAATGAAGATACATTGGAAACTTCTACAGGGGCTTGTTTTGTGGCTTATTTTTATTCATTATTTTTATGGGGAATTAATCACAAAACTATGTTTCAGGAAAAATTTATGCAAAAAGCCATTCAATTGGCAAAAGACAACATCCCGTCAGGAAACGGCCCGTTTGGTGCTGTTATCGTGAAAGATGGAAACATTATTGCCGAGGCTTCAAATGCTGTTACACAAACAAATGATCCAACCGCCCACGCAGAAATTAATGCCATTCGCAAGGCAACGCAAACCTTAAAAACATTTGATCTTTCCGGATGTGAAATTTACGCGTCTTGTGAACCTTGCCCCATGTGTTTGGGAGCCATTTACTGGGCACGCCTTGATAAATTGTATTTTGCATCAAGCAGGGTAGAGGCAGCTCAGGCAGGTTTCAGCGATGAATTTATTTACAAAGAACTGGATAAACCCCTCAGAGAAAGAAGCATCCCTACCAGGCAAATGATGCAAGAGGAAGGTGAAATTGTGTTTAAAACCTGGAACGACTTCGAAGATAAAATCATGTATTAAGTAGTAACCTAATCTGTATCTATAATATATAGCTTTATTACGGTTTGAATAAAGAATAAAGAACACCAGAACAATCGAATTATGAAACAAAAAGAAAAAAATTATAATTCATCATTCTGTATTCTATTGTTCTCATGTTCGTTATCCAATTATGATTTGGATTTAAGTTATTTATATTATCGTTAACTGTTTTGAAATAAGCAAGTTATTTAGTGTTTGTCTATAAAGTACAACTTATTTTTAAAAAGCACCAAATATCAAATGTCAAATAACAAATAAATTCCAAACATCAATTTCCAAAATTTTAATAATTTTGGCTGCACTCGCCTTGTTTAGGTCATTGCCATTTT
>CAZGPW010000106.1:0-2119 GCA_964527535.1 uncultured Bacteroidales bacterium | reverse complement strand
CTGGACGAAACAGATATTTACCACATCGGAGCGTCCTTAAAAGATTTGGGAAAGAAATGGTTTGCCTTTTCCAAAATCAACCTCCCCGCAGCAAAAATCATGGAAAAAATTCCTAAATAATCCAAAAATTAACAATAAAAATGAGTTATGAACAATCCCCCTCATGTCATGTGCAAAAAGGACTCTTACCCACCCACATTTACTATGCAAAAACCTGACGTAAAAGTTTTTTAACTATCTGACTTGTACTTTTATTCACTATACACATACATATAATTGTTATCGCTGATAGACACAAGAATAAGAGACAACATGGGCTTTGGCCCTTAAGCTTTTCAGATTGATTATATATGTATTACCTCATCGTAAGCCGCTGCGGCAGCTTCCATAACGGCTTCGGAAATGGTGGGATGCGGATGCACGGATTTGATGATCTGGTGGCCTGTGGCACCAAGTTTTTTGGCTATCACCAATTCAGCTATCATTTCAGTCACATTCTCTCCCATCATGTGAGCTCCCAAGAGCTTTCCTGTGGATGCATCAAAAATAAGCTTCACAAAACCATCATTGTTTCCGGCTGCAGTAGCTTTCCCGGATGCCGTAAGGGGGAATTTTCCAATTTTTACCTCGTAGCCAGCTTCTTTTGCCATGGATTCAGTCAAACCAACGGAAGATACTTCAGGAACGGTATAAACAGCAGACGGAATGTTGGTGTAATCAAGCGGTTCCGGTTTTTCTCCTGCAATGTTTTCTACACAGGTAATGCCTTCAGCCGATGCCACATGAGCCAACGCCGGCCCGTGAACAATGTCGCCAATGGCATAAATACCATCCACGTTTGTTCGGTAATAATCATCCACTTTGATTTTACCTTTTTCCAGTTCTATCCCTGCATCTTCAAGCCCAATGTCTGACAAGTTCGGCTCAACACCAACAGCCGAGAACACCACATCCGCTTCCAGTTCTTCTTTTCCTTTTTTGGTCTCAACCGTCACACGGCATTTTCCATTGCCTGTTTCAACCGACTCCACTTTGGTTTTTGTCATGACCTTAATGCCTGACTTTTTAAACGACCGTTTCAGTTGTTTGCTCACATCACTGTCCTCATTGGGAACCACTTCAGGTAAAAATTCCACCAGCGTTACTTGTGTTCCTAAGGCATTATAAATGTAGGCAAATTCAGAACCTATGGCACCAGAACCCACAATAACCATGGATTCCGGTTGTTTTTCCAGCGTCATGGCCTCACGGTAGCCAATAACATGCTTTCCATCCTGTTTAATACCAGGCAATTCTTTGGAATGAGCGCCAGTGGCGATGATAATGTGTTTTGCTTCCAGTACATCCGTACTTTCACCTTCTTTTGTTATCTCTACCTTGCCTTTTCCTGCAATCCTTCCATAACCTTCATGCAGGTCAATTTTATTCTTTTTGAAAAGAAACTGAATGCCTTTACTCATTTTACCTGCAACGCCACGGCTTCGTTCAACGATTTTTGTAAAATCAGGGCTGATACCGTTTCCGGTATTGATGCCATAATCCTCAGCATGCTTTAGATAAGTAAACACCTGGGCAGATTTTATCAATGCTTTGGTGGGAATACACCCCCAGTTTAAACATACGCCGCCGGGTTCAGATTTTTCAACAACAGCAGTTCTCAATCCGAGTTGGGATGCACGTATGGCTGCCACATACCCTCCGGGACCACTCCCAATTACAATTATATCATATTTCATACCGCAATTTTTTTATAGCACACGAATTTAACAATAACTAAACACAAAGAAAACATGAATTGTTCAGCACATGAATGAGATTTGTCAGCCATAAAGCTGTTTTACAATCATTAGTCAATGACTTTCAAAAAACGAAAATTAATGCGTGGTTCTCCAATTAACATCCGGTTGCGTTCACTTCGGCAGGCTCACTTCGGCGGCGCTCAGCACATCGCAGCACATCGCAATACATCGCAGCACATCGCAACTGTGTAATATTTACCCCCGCAGGAAATGGAATTACGGGTTTAACTTTATATAACCCAACCCGGATAAACCGGAAAGCTCAAAAAACTTGTCCGGCGAAGAGAAACGGAGACGGATCCAAAAAACAAAATCCAAAA
>CAZGPW010000105.1:0-39563 GCA_964527535.1 uncultured Bacteroidales bacterium | reverse complement strand
ACGGGTATCATAAAAAGCATCCAGTTTTACATAACCATAAGGTGTAATGCTTATGCTGTCCAGCCATCCGGTTTTATCCTGTGCCATTGCAAATCCTCCTGCAAACAAGCTTGACAAAACCATTGTAATTAAGTTTCTCATGCTTTCGATTTTTTTTGTCAGTAAACGTTCGTTATTTTTATTTTACCACTTTTTTCCATCCATAGGCCCGCATGCTTCTAAGGATACCAAATACAGCCGCTCCGCATATTATAAATTCAACAACAGCTTTGATGTAATCCTTAAAAATCAAATCACCTATGCCAAACAAAAAGCTTAACACCATAACACAGCCCAGTATCCAGTTTACAAATAAATACACATAACCACTGTCGCCTCTGACATCAGGCATTTCACCGGCAATTCTTTTCCATCCGCCTCCCCCGGGATGAATTTTGCGGTAGAAACTTTTCAGCGTTTCATCATCGGTAGGGCGGGTAAGGAAAGTAACAGTAAGCCACACGAGTGTGGAAAAAGCCACAATGATGATGAGTGTCCAGCCAAAATCGGCATGATACACATCCATATCAAACCCAAAAATCAGGACAGGCAACACCGCATAAGGCGCAAGCATAGCGGCAATCTCACTCCATGCGTTGATGCGCCACCAAAACCACCTCAGCAACAACACCAGGCCAATGCCGCCGGAGCAGGCCAGGATAAACTTCCATGCATCACTGATCTGTTCAAAAAAGCCTGTCACCACAAAACTCAGTGCCATAAGCAACACCGTGGTAAGACGGCTGACTTTGACGTAATATTTTTCATTTGCACCCGGTTTTACAAAAGGCCTGAACAGGTCATTGACAATGTATGATGTTCCCCAGACAGTCTGCGATGCCACCGTTGACATAAAAGCAGCGAGAAAAGCAGCCATCAGCAGGCCGAGCAACCCTGCTGGCAGATAATCACGCATTACCATGATAAAGGTTGCCCCTTTATCCGATGCATCGGGATACAAAACAAGCGCCACCAGGGCAACGATAATCCATGGCCACGGGCGGATAGCAAAATGAGCCACCTGAAACCACAACGTTGCCAGCAGGGAATGTTTTTCATCTTTTGCCGACATCATCCGCTGGGCGATGTACCCTCCGCCTCCGGGTTCAGCCCCGGGATACCAACTGGCCCACCATTGCACACCGAGGTATGCAACAAAAGCCACAACGCTCATTTTCAGCACACCGCCAACCGAAGAGGCTGCCTGCTCCCCTCCTACTTTTGGGGTGAACTCAAACACCCATTCCGGCAATTTGGCTTTCAAGCCTTCAACACCACCCACACCGGGTGCTTTGAGCGCTACAATAGCCAGCACAATGGTGCCCCCCATGGCAATCACAAACTGAAAAGTATCTGTCAGCGACACACCCCACAATCCGGAAAGTGCTGAATACAAGGCCACAAAAGCCAACATACCGGCAACAAGCACCATGTGGATGGTCATTTCATTGCCAAGCATCATAAAAGTAGTGTGGCCGTTGATGGTCATATCCGGAAACATTACCTGCAGGATTTTCAGCATGGCCAAATTTACCCATGCGATCACGATAACGTTCATAAAAATACCAATATACACAGCCCTGAAACCACGTAAAAACCTGGCCGGCTTGCCCGAATACCGTATGTTGACAAATTCACAATCGGTTAAAATGCCGGCACGGCGCCATAACCGGGCAAAGAAAAACACCGTCAGCATCCCTCCAAACAGCATGTTCCACCACAGCCAGTTTCCTGCTATGCCGTTTTGGGAAACCAATTCGGTGACTGCAAGCGGGGTATCCGCTGCAAAGGTGGTTGCCACCATGCTGGTGCCCGCAATATACCAGGGAAGGTTCCGTCCCGAGAGAAAAAAATCGCCCGTGCTCCGTCCGGCTTTTTTCGCCATGATGATGCCAATCGTAATGCTGACAACAAAGTACAGCGCAATGATGATCCAGTCAATGTTTGCTATTACCATTCCTTATCGTTTTTTGCATCGCGTAATGACATGATGAGCTCGTATTTAGATGCAGCCGTTGCCCTGCTGCAAGCATTAAAATGCCACCATTCATACACGATGTTGTAAAAACCTGCTTCCCGCATCACATCGTGTAAAATACGCCTGTTTTTAATGGCTTCAGCACTGACCAGCCCTTGCTTAACCAGCTCTTCATCCCGGTTGGTATAGGCCGCCTCACCAAAATGGTCAAAATCAGTGCCCATATCCAGGGCATTGCCGGCTGTATCCACCAGGCATACATCCACCGCTGCCCCGTAATTATGCAGGGAACGTTTTTCCGGTGGTGTAACATACCAGTGCCGGCGTTTCAGGGGCACATCACACACTTCCCACATGCGTTTCTGTACCGATACCGGCCTTACGGCATCCCACACCAGCAAACGCAAATGGGGGAATGTATCCTGCAGGTATGCAGACGCTTTGACCAGCTTATCCGCCACATCCGGCTGTAAATAAGCCTGTTCCAAATCACCATACAAGTCCGTATTTAGAAAATTGTCTGTACTGCTGTACCGCAGCCTGACCTGTATGCTGCTGTCAAGCTCCCGTACATTCACCAGCCCAAGGGAATCCAGGTACTGGGCTTCGGAAGGTAGTTTTTGCGCTGCTGAATCCATAATCAAACTGTCTTTCCCGTTCGCCGTTGTGGTATCGCTATCCATTGACATATTATCAAAGGCTTCCCGGATACCGGGTTCATCTTGATTGTGCTTACATCCGCTTATTCCCAACGGGATAAACAGGATTAAAGCCACACGGGCAACAAAGATGTTGTTTTTACCAAACATTGCGTAACAAAGATAATAAAGGGATGGAAAAATAACCCTCTGTCACCACTTTTCGTTAAAAATTGAACATTATAAACTCATTGCGCGATGATGTTGATGTACAAACAAAGAAAAGCAAAGGGCTATTTTTCTGATTAATACATTTTCTCTACACCGCTTTTTTATTTCCAATATGTTTAATCTATTTGAGTGGTGATAAAAGCCTGATGTAAAATGACTTAAAGTATATTTGTGCTGGATTGAAAATAGTTAAGGTATATTTATAAACGAGTCAAACATCCCGATCCCCCATACCTCAAACCTTCCAACCCTACCGATGCTCCGAATAGTATTTCATGAACTGAGCCCGCTCATAAATCATGGGGCGCTTGATGTTGGTCTGGGCGAGTTTGCCAATGATATCTTCCAGTTTGTTGTAGCCTTTGTTGTCCATCCATGTATTGACGGTATCCAGCATGCGGGCAATTTCATCTGCCCCTTTTTCATAAAGAACAGAAGCGATCTGCACCGCTGAAGCACCCACAAGCAGGTTTTTCAGCACCGCTTCGCCATCATGTATGCCGTGGGAGGCTGCCAGGTCGCTTTCCACTTTGCCGTACAGGGCACCAACCCAGCGCAGGCACATGGCATTTTCTTCCGGGACCGAATAAATGTGTCCGCTTTTGATTTCTTCTTTTTCCAGATCCACATCGGGATTATAAAACCGGTTGAACAGCACCAGGGATTTTACCTGAGGTGCTTTTGACAGTTCCACCATACGGCGGCTGAGGGATGTGAAATAATAACTGGTTTTTACCGCCAGCGGCAAATCACATACATCACTGACTTTCTGGACAATCTCGTGATAATTTTCAACCAACTTTTCGGCCTCTTGTTCCGGGTCAGAGGGAAGCACAAAAATGTTGAGCTCCAGTCCGTCGGCCCCGGCATTCTCAATATTTTTGGCAAAATCTGTCCATTCGCCCGCAGAAATGCAATTAATGCTGGCAATCACAGGGATATCAACGGCGGCTTTGGCATCTTTGATAAGCTTCAAATAGGCATCCAGGTTGTGTTTCCGGGTATAGAATGACACCTGATTTTCAACATCATTGTAATTGCCATACATGTTGTTCACAGCCTGGGCATCCACTTCCATCTGGATTTGTTCCTCAAAAAGGGATTTCAGCACAACTGCCCCGGCACCTGCATCAGCAAGTTTTTTGATCTTTTCTGCACTGTCTGTCATTCCGGATGATCCGGCAATGATGGGAGATTTCAGCTCCATGCCCATGTATTGTGTTGTCAAATTTGCCATAATATCAAATGTTAATTGTTTTTATTTTGAATGAATTTGTCAATGCCCACAGCCGCTTTGTGACCGTTGGCAATGCCGTGGATCACGTCGGGGCCTTCGATGATATCACCACCGATAAACAACCAGTCAACAGCCGACTGGAAGTTTTTGTTTACCTTGATACGGCCGCGTTCTGTGTATTCGAGACCGGCCTTGATGTCTTCGGTGAGGTAGGAAAGGTTGGCTCCCTGCCCGATGGCCTCGATCACCATGTCGGCGGAGAAGAAGTCCGTATCTTCATTATCAAATTCGGGTGAGAATTTACCTTCTTCGTTGAACACAGAGAGGCATTTCTGCACCGTCAGGCCTTTGATCTTGCCATCTTCAATGACAATTTCTGCCGGACCCCATCCCGGTCTGATGTCAGCCTTTTCTTCGCGTGCTTCTATGATTTCTTCGCGGTCGGCCGGCATGATGTCTTCGGATTCCAGAGAGGTGGTGATGATCTGCACTTTTCCGAATTTCTGGTTTTGCAGACGCGCCATGGAGCGGGTGATGTCCATGGCCACGTTACCACCACCGATTACCACAATGCGTTCTTTTACAGGCACTTCTTTGCCCATGGTGATATCGCGCAGCAGGTCGGCAGCCTGGTAGGAATCTTCATGATCCGTGCCCGGGATACGTGTGCTGCGGCCTTCGTGCAGACCGGTGGCAGCAAACACAGCATCGTAATCCTTCTGCAGCTGCTCCATGCTGATGTCTTTCCCAATACGGGTGTTATACTGAATTTCTGCTCCCAGCTCCAGGATAAAATTGATGTCTTTGTCAAGCTGATCGTAGGGGAGGCGGTATTCCGGTATGCCGTAGCGCATCATGCCTCCGGCCTGCGGCAGGGCTTCAAAGATTTTCACCTGGTAGCCCATATTGCGGAGGTAGTAAGCAGCGGTCAAGCCGGCTGCTCCTGAACCTATGATGGCCACCTTGCTGTCTTTATTTTCAATGCTGTCGAGGCCTAGTACTTGTTTATACTCGTCGCTTTCTACCTGGTCGGCGATATAGCGTTTCAGCCAGCGTATGGAAATTGGTTCGCCCCGATGCCCCATAGCGCAGACAGTTTCGCATTTATGAGTACAGATGCGACCGCAAATCTCAGGCAATGGGTTGGTTTCGTAAAGCTTTTTAAAGCCAGCTTCAATATCGTCTTCGCGTATGGCTGCAATGTACTCGGGAATGCCCATGTGAGCCGGACATGTAGCGGTACATAATCCACATTCAATGCAGCGGTCGGCTTCTTTTTCAGCTTCTTCTTTGGAATATCCCTGTACGATTTCCACAAAACTTTTATCCCGTTCTTCGGGAGCAAGTTCGGACATGTGTACACGCTCACGCTCGTTGAAATCGTAATTGTCGCCGGGACGCGTCCAGCCGAGTTCGTTGTCATCCCAGGGTTTTTTATCCACACCAGGGATGAATTTGAACACTTCCGGATCTTCATCCACCCAGGTGTATTCGTTGGCCATTTTCAGCGAGTCGGTGGAGCAGATATCCACGCATAAGGCGCACCAGCAGCAGCGTCCGTAATCGACCATAGGGCGCAGACCACTGTCGCCGTCTGTGGTCTCAATGCCTTCAACCGGCACCAGGCTGATGGCTTCGTTTTCACAAATAGAGGAACATGCGCCACAGCCGATGCATTCTTCCACATCGTTCTGGTGAAATCCTCTGTACCGCGGAGCTCCCGGTCTGTCATTGATCGGGTCTTTAACCGTTACCGGCTCTTTCAGGACATTACTCCAGGCGGAGAAGGGTTTTATGATATCTTTTATGGACATGGGTTATTGTTTTTTGTCTTTGTCTTGATTAATTCGATATGTGAAATTATTTCTCTTCATTATTCCTTATTATTATGGGTTCGAAGTTTGAAGTTCGAGGTTCGAGGTTCGAGGTTTGAGGTTTGAGTGATTAAGGTTTAGCAAACCACCAACTTGCTTACAAACCACTATTGTTTGAACTTGTTACCTTTCATTTTTGATGTTCTTAGATAATTTGAAAAAGAGCTTAGTTTTCGTGATTCCTGCAGTAAATCATTCTTCAGTTCATTGAATTCCTTTTCGTTAATATAATCTCTGTCAAAGGCACGGTAAGCTTGAGACCGACATTCTCCACAGGATCCTTTCGAGATGGACAGATAATGGATAAATTCTTTATTTCCTTCACGCTCAAAACCTTCTGCAATATTATCCATAATTGAACCACTCGATCTGAGAATCTGATCCCTAAGTGAGAAGTCTTTCCAAAAGGCTTCTTTTTTAGTAAGCCGAAAAACCTTTTTACAAATTTCTCTGGATTCCTGCCAGACTTCCAAATCTTCAAAATAACTTATTGTTGCCATAGTTCTGTTTTTAAATTATTAATTTATTGTAACATTTAAAATTAACCTCAAACCTTCAACCTCAAACCTCGAACCTCAAACTTCAAACTTTCAACCTTCAACCTTCAACCTTCAACCTATCTCTCAACCTCCGGCGGGCATGTCGCCAACGACACCATAATCGCACCCACATCGGCGATGTTAGCGTTAATCAGCATGCGTTCAAGCAGTGAAACGGCGTGTGAATAACTAGGTCCGCGAAGATGAATTCTTCTTGGCTTATCTGTCCCATCAGAAACCATATAGTAGCCATATTCACCACGTGATGACTCTGATTTTACATACGTCTGGCCGGCAGGGATTTTCCAGTGTAACACGTTGGGCGTTTTTGCCCTGACATCACCTTTGGTTGGGATTTTAGCCAAAATCTGACGGATTAAATCCACTGTCACCTGAATATCCATCCACCGGACACGTGAACGTGTGTAAATGTCCGAATCATGCAACACAGGTACCTCCCAGTCGAGCTGATCGTAAAACAGGTAGGGACTGTCTTTCCTCACATCACGTTTGTAGCCTGCTGCCCTTGCATTGGGACCGACAACGCCAAATTCATCAACCCATGAGGGATCAAGATATCCAGTGCCAACTGCACGCTTTTTAAACACGGCATTGCTATATAAGACATTGTCAATGCGGTGAACAAAGTCATCAATTTCTTTGAGATTTTCTTCCAGCCTTGCTGCAAATCCATCGGGCATACCGCCGCGCACACCTCCGGGAAGGATATACATGTGGTAAATACGGCCACCGGAGAGCTCCTCAAACCGGTCGAGGATCAGGTCACGCAGGTACATGCCCCACTGCACGCCAATGCCCAGCCCCATGGTACCGCCTTGTCCGGGAACAACCCTGAGCAGCATCTGCAGGCGTGACATTTCCAGTGCCAGCATGCGCAGCCATTTGGCCCTGTCGGGAGCTTCTATGCCTGATAATTTTTCAGTGGCTGCTGCCATGCAGTATTCGTTGCTGTCGGCTTCAGGGACGCACATGCGGATGCAGGTAGGGAAGCACTGCATGTATTTGCGCCGTTCAAACAATTTTTCAAAACCGCGGTGAAGGTAGCCCACATGCGTTTTGGCATCCACAATTTCATCCCCGGAAACGGTGAGCTCAAGCGACATATTACCGGTTACACCGGGATGGTTTGGCCCCTGCCAGATTTTAACAAATTTACCGGATGACAAATCAATCTCGGGTTTGCCATCGGGTCCGTGTGCAGGGTACTTGCTTCGGTCGGGATTTATATTAAACAATTTATTCTTCATCCGGATACAATTTTTGTTTCATGTGTTCCTGAGGATCTTTGCTTTCCGGGCGAGGCCTGGGGAAGAAAGTTTCCTCTGAATATTTTTTGGTGTCAAAATCGCGTCGCATTGGTGGCATATCATCCCAGCCTTCAAGAATAAAACTTTCATCCACGCGAGGACTCCCGGGAAAATCTATACCGTACATTTCCTTTATTTCGCGCTGAAACGTAGTAATATGCTGCCAGAGGTGATGCGCCGTTTCCATTTCAGCATTTTCACGCGGGATGTAGCAGCGAATGGCCAGATCTGCATGCTTTTCATGATTTGTCAGCAAATAATTCATCTGAAATTCACCATCTTCAATCCAGTCAACCACTGTTAGTAACACAAAATGTGTAAAGCCCAACTGATGCTTCATCAGCGAAAGCACCGGAACCACATCGGTTTTGTCCACATGGATCCAGGACAGGTTATCCGGATCATGCTTTGACCCAATGGTGTTGAATTGTTTTTTTATGATATCAATTGTTTCTTTCATATTGATTTGAATTTATATTACCAGTTGTAATCCGGCATGTTCCAGTCTTTTATGATTTGTTTCTGATTCTTTTTGTAAAAATCAAAATGCTCAGCGTATTCGTTTGCACCCTCGGCTTTTCCTTCTTTGATGCGTTGTTTAAGTTTGTTGAAACCGGCAATGAGGGCTTCAGGACGAGGCATGCAGCCTGCGATATATACATCCACAGGCATGTATTTATCCACCCGGTTGATGGTATTGTACGAATCGAAATACATACCACCGTTGATGGTGCAACTGCCCAGCGCTACAACGTATTTGGGATTTTGCATCTGCTCATAGGAACGAATGGCACGCTTCAGGGTTTTTACCGACAGGTACCCGGAAATGATGAGCACATTGGATTGCCGGGGCGTTGGCCGCATGGCAATACCAAAACGAAACGCATCAAATTTGGGTGTCATCAAAGGTGGCATTTCAATTGAGCCGCATCCGGTGCCAAATCCCAATATCCACAAGGATTCAGAACGAGCCCAGTTTAAAAACATTTCAATCACCCGGCTGCGCGGATCATGCGATTCCGGCCTGTCGTGAATAAAATAATCCTTCAGCGGATCAATTTCAATCATCTCGCCGTCCGGCGTTTTAACCGTACGGGGCTTGTCGTACGCTTTCTTGAATTTTTCCTGATTCTTTTCAGGTGAATTCGTTGATTTGTTATGTTTTTCTTCAGCCATAATTTACATGATTAAGATGACAGCAATGATGCCCAGTATCAATGGTACTCCCAGGAAAAACCGAACCGATTGTTCGATTCTGAAGCGGGGGAATACCACACCGACAAATACAGTAATGAAATAAATGAAAAATGTTTTTACGATCAGTTCCGGCCAGCTTGTAGCGCCTCCGAACAGCAGATTCATGAAAAGAACTGCTTCTGTAATGTGCAAAATGGCTGCATTTGTTCTCAGTACACCCAGGTAAGAGGCATGGTATTCGGTTGGCGGGCCGATGGGGATTTCTGTTGGTGCTTTTACCAGATCAAAGGGAGAATGCATAAAAATCCCAAGCATGGAAAGCAACAAAGCTGCCGAAGCAATGGGATTGGTTACGATGGTCCAGTTGGCAATGCCGCCTTGTTGGGCAGCCACAATTTCGGTCAGGCTCAGGGTATCGTATTGCACAGCCAGTGCGATAATTCCCAGTGTAAAGGGCAATTCTACTGCTGTGTATTGAGATAACCCGCGGCTGACACCAATGGCAGAGTAGGGATGACCTCCTTCTCCTGCACCTAAGGCCATACCCAGCATCCCAAAAAACTTAAAATACAGGATGAGGATTAAATCACCTGCAAAAGAGAAATTGCTCCAGTGTGGATTATCGAAAATCAAAGGCATGAACAGGAACAAACCTACACCACCGCCAAGCCTGAATACCGGCCCCAGGTAAAACATCACGCCATGCGATATCTGCGATCGTGTGCCGTACAATTTGAACAAGTTAATCCAGGGCTGGTACCAGCGGATACCATAGCGTTTGCCGACCCGCGCCACAATTTTTCGAATCAGGCCTGTTTTTAGCATCCCCCAATTGAGGACGATGAACAAGCCCAGTAAAGTCCATAATAATTTTGCAACTATATTTTCCATCAGATACCAAAGTTTATAATCATAAATACAATTATTGTGTACGCCACAATATGGATGAGATAGCTCTGTGCATTACCGGAATATATCCGCCGCATCCAGTCTCCTAAGTCGTGGAAAAATCCATCAATGCCACGCCAGATGTTGGTGATGCCGGGTGCTGCAAGAAACCCTACTGCTTTATTGTATCCTGCAAACATGTTGTATGCCATGTGTGTGGTTTCAGGTCTTTCGGGGCGCTCTGCGGCATATACAATATTGAACTGCCCCACTTTTTTGGCTTTTCGGCTTGTCAGCAGCAACCATCCGGTAATAATTGCAAACATTATCATGATGATGACACCTACCTGCCAGCCATTCCAGTAGCCAAGGGAGGTCAGTGCAGTACCTCCATCCCAGTCAAGTGTGTTGGATGGGAAAAATCCGGAAATCATATTCCCCAATGGCTGCAGTACAAGTTCTGGTTTGAATGAAAATACCATGATTCCAGCCATCAGAATGAACATGGGGATGAGGTATGAGACCGGTGCTTCTTTTACTTTCCGGTGCTGATCTTTGAGATGGCCAAGGAATACAGCGTACAAAATTCTGAAACTGTAGAGAAACGCAATAATCCCCGCTCCAAAAATGATGGTTCCCTGCAGATACCAGCCTTTCATAATTACAGCGTTGTAAAACAACCATTTGCCGGCAAATCCTGCAAGTGGCGGAATCCCTGCCAGGGTGATGATGGCAAATAATACCGCAATGAATGTCAGGGGCATTTTTTTGATCAAACCACCCATCTGATACATGTTGTGCGTGCCTGTGCGGATGACCACAGCGCCTATGCCCATAAAGAGAATGGCTTTATATGAGGCATGTCCGGCAACGTATGTTAAGCCCGCGAGCCAGCCCAGATGTGTCATCATGGAAAAGGCAAACAGGATGTAACCCAACTGTCCGATACTTGAGTAAGCAAGCAATTTTTTGGCATCTTCCTGAAACGAAGCTGCCAGGTTTCCAACCAATGCTGATAGAGCACCAAGCCATCCGAGTGCAATCACTAAGGGATGCCCGCCGGCCGCTTCAGCTCCCATGCCAATAAAGAGCAGCAGAAGTCCGAAGACACCGGCTTTCAGCAGAATGGCTGATACCATTGGTGAAACATCTGATTCAGCTTCGGCATGTGCGCCGGGTAGCCAGATGTGCAATCCAAGTGCTGCCGTTTTGGTCATAAAGCCTATGGCCAGTAACACGGCCGTGAGTCCGGGTAAATATGTCATGTTCGCCAATACATCCAGTCCGATGCCCGGATTGCCGGCTTGTGCAAAGCCAAATCCGGCCAGCATGGCAAAAGCACCGCCCAAAGAAAAGAGCATGTATGAAAAGGCATGTTTTATTGAGCGTTTTCCGCGGATGATCAGCAGGTAAGAGCCAAGCGTCATGATTTCCCAGGCGATGAAAAACTGCAGCAAATCAGCGGCTGTGATTAACATACCCAGGCCTGCATACATCATTACGGCAGCAGGATAAAATCCAACACGTTTCCCTTTTTGTCTGAACCCCGGTATCATTGTCAAAATGCCACCGACAAGGAATATCAGGGCAAAAAAGAATCTGAGGTTGTCTTCACCCAAATACTGGTCTGTGAGCAGCCAGGTGTAGGCACCCATGCCACCAATGGCGATGATGTTTTTCAAAATTGCCGGCAAAAATTCCAGAACAAACATCAAAGCAACAAATGCCAGTGGCAGGTATTGCATCATGCTGTCCGTATAAAAATGGTTCAGGTAAAAGTAAACGCTTGTCAGCAGTATGCCGGCAAAGATATACACCGGGATAAGTTTATGTGTGGCTTGTTCTGCTTTTTCTTCTGATTTAATTTTCAGGCTGTAGCCAACCCAGCGAAACAGGTAAACGGCTTCAAGCAGTGATCCAAGAAGAATAAAACCAATCCACCAGCCATGTCCGCTGTTAGCGAGCTGCATTACCAGTTCCCATTTTCCAAAAAAGGAGGGAAAAGGCGGAAAACCAGTGAGTGCGACAATAAAAAGCACAAAGACAAACAACAAAATCGGTGTGTGGCGTAATTTACCCCATCCTTTCAGCTTATCAGTATTGAGTATGCCTCTGAGCCAGAATAATCCGGCTTTGGCCAAAAAATGGGTGAGCAATATGCTGAAGGCGATGAACATGGTGTAGCTGCCCAATACTGGTTGCAAGCCAATCACCATCATGACAAGGCCGGTTTGGGCAATGGATGAATAACCCAGCATTCTGCCGGCATGTGATTGTTTCAGGCCCATCAGGTTTGAAGCAACAAAAGTGATTCCTCCGAGTACGGCAATTACCTGCATGCCAATATCCCCACCGAGGGGAGCCAGTTTGTAAAGCACAAAAATGGAGGCCGTAGCTGATGCGGCACTCAGTAGTGAACCAACAACGGGATGGGTGGCCTGATACATGTCCAGTCCCCAGCCATTGGCAGGAAAAGGTTTGAGTTCCAGAATCACAGGCATGAGGATTAGAAAAATGGCTGTGGTTCCTGCTTTTATGCCTGTAAGGTTGGCTGCCAGCAGGTTATTGATGTAAAGGGATTCACCGTAGTGGTACGTTAGAATGATGCCCACCAGCAAAAGCGCTGATATTATCGCTGTGGCGATCAGGTATTTGAAACCAGCCTGCACGGATTTCTTTTCCTGTGTAACGAGTGCCATACCTGCCATCGCAATGCTTGAAATTTCAAGAAAAACAAACAGATTGAAAATATCACGGGTCATCACAATAACATTCAGGCCCATGATAAGCAATAAGTAGGTAATCATCAGATGAACTCCATACTTTTTAAGCTGATCTGCAAAAAATACCGCTCCCATAAACCCGGCAAGGTTAATCATGGTGGTAATAATTGCTTCGGGCAACCCCATTTGCAGGCTGATGGAAAATGGTGGTTTCAAACCTGCTGTGAACACTTCGGTGCTGCTTTGACCGTTAAATATAAATCCGGTAAACCACTGAACTGAAATAAAACCGATGGCAGCCAAAGCTGCATAAAATAAACCAGTGGCAAACCCGGTGCTTTTTTTACCGAAAAAACCAAGGCTAAAAGCGATACCCAGTGCTATTGCTACAATATAAATCGGTGCTACCATTTCAGTGATTTAAAGTTTGAAACATTCAGTGAATTGTTGTCTTTGGCCATTTTTACCACAAAGGTGAGCATGAGCGCTGTGATTCCCAGCCCGATGACAATGGCGGTAAGTACCATGGCTTGCGGAATGGGATCAACTACCTTATCGGCAGCTTCGGATGCGTTTACGGCATCATCAATGATAGGTGCTGTACGGTTTTTTATGTGGCCGATGCTAACCATAAGAATGTGGATGCCCGTATCAACCAGGGTAAAACCAATGACAATTTTTATCAGGTTTTTCTGGGTAACCAGTCCCCAGATTCCCATCAGCATTAACAGAATGCCTGTGCCTATTGTAATGTATTCCAGTGTTATCATTCTGATTCGTTTTTGGATGCGTATTTAAGGTTTGTTACAATCCCTGCCAGTTCAGATCCGACTTTCAACCCGACAAAAATGTATATGATCGGGATAACACCGGCACTTATCAGATTTCCGATGCTTCCGGCCGGCAAGAATGTGCTGTCCAGAAAACCACCGGCAAGGACAATTCCAAGTATTCCGATGATGACAAAGCTGAGGCCGGAAAATGATTCCGTAATATTAAGCAGGCTTTTACTGATGCCCTCACCGGGATTTGCAAGGTAAGCCAGAATCAGCGCCGAGGCCAGAATGGCACCTCCCTGAAATCCGCCGCCGGGCGTGAGGTGTCCGTTGACAAAGACATATACACCGGCCAGTATAATGATAGGCTCCAGTAGCCGTGATGCGGTTTTCAGGATTTCGCTGGAATCGCGAAATGTTTCTTTGGTTTTGCCTCGCACAAGAAAGAATCCCAAAATGCTTGCGGTTAAAAAGAGGATGGTAACTTCACCCAGGGTATCAAGGCCACGGTATCGTACCACAACGGCAGTAACCAGGTTTGCAGCTCCGGTTTCTTCCAGTCCCTGATCTGCATAATAAGAGGCAATGGGATTGAGTTCCTCTTTGACCTTAAAGTCTGAAACCCCGGTCCAAAACATCAGACCGGCACCGGCAAGCAGCAATAATAATAAGAGTTTTTTAATCATGGTGTTTGCGGATTTTACTTAATGCATAAAAGAATATGATCACACTCAGCCCGGAACCAATGGCGGCTTCTGTCATTGCTACATCCGGAGCGGCAAGCAACAGGTACATGATGGACGCCAGCAATGACACAGCACCGGCACCAATGATGGCAACGCTGAGCTTTTTATGATATATGGCCAGGGCGGCAAAAATCAGGATAATTACGCCCAGTACAATGGCAATGATGATGTTAAGATTTGGATTCATGCGCTTTTTCCTCCTTTTTGTTTTTGTATGTCTGGTAATGATCGGTTACTGTCTTTTTTGACAATCGGATTTTGGCTGCATGGCTTGCGCGGGCAAGTACATGGGATGATACAGGGTTGGTGATGATGACAAAAATTGCCAGCAGTAAAAACTTGTTCCACCAGGCCGGCACAATCAGTATCAATCCGACAAGCGTTAATAAGGTACCCAATGTGGAGGCTTTCGTTCCGGCCTGAATACGGTTATAAACATCCGGCATGCGAACCAGCCCCAGGGCGCCGAGGAAAATGAAAATCGACCCGGCCAGCACAACAAATGCACCAATGGTTTGTAGTGTTTCCATAATTTATATGCCTTTTTCTAAATACCTGGCGACAATGATGACGCCTAAAAAACTCAATAAACCATACACCAAAGCGACATCCATATAAATTACCCGCCCGAAATTCAGGGCCAGTATGGAGATTAAAGCTAAAGAGGAGATGGTAAGAATATCAAAGGACACCACACGGTCGCTGACCGACGGCCCTTTGATAAAACGGTAAAGGGTCAGGAGCATGGCCAGCCCGATGAAGCCCAGGGATATCATTAATAGTGTATCAATCATATATCTTGCTTATGATGTTTTCAAATCGGGTGACTATCTTTTTGGTCGCTTCCTCACGGTCTTCCGAACTGACATCTATCCAATGAATAAACAAGGTGTCGTCTTCTGTGTCAACAGTGAGCGTGCCCGGGGTAAGCGTGATGGAATTTGTCAGAATCATCCGTGCCATGGGCGACTTTAATGTTGTTTTTACATCCACAATGCCTGGATTGATGGGAAGCGATGGGGATAATACACGGCGTGCAACATCCAGGTTCGAGCGAATCAGCTCAAACAAAAACACACCCAGATAAACAAAGGTGTAAATCAGGGCTGTTGGGGTAAATTTCATGCCTTTAAAAATAGTACAGCGTCTGCACATTAGTAGCGCAATAACCGAGGCACTGACAACACCCGTCAGCAACATGGATAAATCAAATGTGCCGGTCAGCAGGAGCCAGATCAGCAACAGAATGATGAAGGAAAGTAGAAAAGCTTTTAATTTCATGTGTTATGATTTTAATCACAAAATATAGTGACAAATAAACAAAATAAAAAGGCATTAGTTGTTAAAATAATAACGATAGATTCAATGTTTCAATAAGATATTTGAATTAGTTGATGTAAAAAAATAACAACATAATACCAGATATATATCTACAATATTTCTTAATTTTGCAATGACTCTAAATCAATAACAATAATATGAAAAATATTCAACAGGTAAAAGCTTTTGAGGAAATTGTGAATAAAACCCTTGAAAAACAGGAGAACAATAAGCCGGTTCATTTTAAAAAAGGGGAAACCCTGGTAAAGCAGGGAATCATTGTCAATCATGTGATGTTTGTCAAAAACGGGATTGTAAAACTTGAGTATGAAACAGAGAACGGAACGGTATTGCTTGATGTGATCAGGGGAGAAAACATGATTTGCCTGAGTGGCATGTTCGGGAATAACATTGCAAAATATTCTGTGGTTGCGCTGACGGATACGGATGTTTATGATATAAGCAGGCAGGTTTTGGAAAACCTTGTTAAATCAAACGGGGAATTTGCTTCCATGGTGGTTCAAAAATTGAATTGTAATAACCATCACTTGTATCAACGGGTAAGCAGTTTGAACAAGAAACAAATGCACGGCCGGGTAGCTGATGTACTTTTATATCTGGCAGATGATGTTTACGGGAAAGATGCTTTCCCCATGCAGTTGTCACGGCAGGATTTAGGAAATTTTAGCGGCATGGCCATGATGAGTGTCATCCGTACCATACAATCCATGAAAAACGATGGCATCATAACAGAGGAAAACGGAGAAATGATCATTCTGGATACTAAAAAGTTAAAGCAAATCAGTGAAAACGGTTAATCCGGTGTAATGCATTCGATCCGGGGATTCCTGATTTTATAGACGGGTGGCGTAGTTTAACGAAGACTGGTCTGAAAATAGGAGTTAGGGGTTAGGGGTTAGGGGTTAGGTTTTAGGATGCTAAAATATTTCATAACCTAAAACCTAACCCCTAACCCCTAATTTTTATCTTTCTGATTGATGGTAAGATCATCAACATTTTCATCCTCATCTTCTTTACAACCACTAACAAAAATCAACATTGAGCCTGTAAATAATTAATAAACTTCATCCTCAATATGTGGAAATAAGGAAATGTAAGCATAATGTCAAGTAATACCAAGTTGCTATGCTTCTTTTAATTGCAGTTTTTTTATTCTTGAGCGTATGGCTCCCTCGGTTCGGCCAAAATATGTAGCCAGCTCTTTTACTTTTTTTCCCTCCTGGAATTTGTTTGTGAGTTCCATATCAAGCTCAGTTGTCCAGGCCCTGTAAGCATCTTTATGCTGTTTCCTGACTTCCTCCACGCTGTATGCCTTCTCCATATTTACAGTAGAGTTAAACTGTTCTGTTATTTCAATCAACTCCGGTTCATCATATTCTGCCTTTTCCGTGATGTGAATCTGCTCTGAAGCAGGAAAACCAACCGGCATGAGGGCTTCGGGAATATGAATTGTGTTTGTGGTTCGGGTAACGGCAACGTAGAGCAAATTGATTTCCTCCATGAGTTGCCGGTGATTGATGGCTTCTTTTTCCTGTTCGGATTTTATTTTCTTCAGTTTTTCTTCTGAAATAAAATCATTCACCAGCCGTACATCGTCGTATTCTGCACCCTTGCAGCGATGAACAGTAGAAAAGATCGTGTCTGCCCGGCTTTTATCGTCACCATCAATGTGTTTTGTCTTGATTTTTTTGATGATAGACGGAATCTCACTACCATACTTTTCTACAATCTGAAGCATCATGGCCAGTTCTGCATCCTCTGTTTTATCAACATATTCTTTGAGTTCAGTGGTGTCACGCATCCTTCTGATCATTTTGTCCCTGATGTTGTGTTTTTTGTTCTCATATAGGTTTAAAACATCATACAGGGAGGCGCCATCACTGGCATAGGTATATGAATTGATATTGCCTTCAAAATAGATATTTCCATTCTTGTTTTCATTACTGACATGATCAATGGCATTCAGTAAAAGGCCGAGATTTGTTCTGGCAATGACAGCCTTTGTTTTTGTCTGGTCTGATGTGCCTTGTCCATTGATGTCGCAGCCAAAATAAGCATCAAAATGGGCTTTCCTTTTTAAAATTTCGCGGGCAAGGCCGGCAATGTTTTGATTAAAACGAAAACTGTTGGATAAGGTAAGCGTTTTAAAATCTGCTTTTTCAAGGGAGTTAACGGCAAACCTCCATCCATAAATTTGCTGATGTGAATCTCCTACAATAAGTTTTGTGGCTTTTTGTTTGAAAAAAACATCGAGCATGGCAGGTGAGGCGTCCTGACCTTCATCAAAGAGAATATAGTCATAGGATAAATCCGGTGATGACAACTGAAATTTTTTCAGGTAAAAATCATGACTTACATCAATTTCTGCCTTATCCATTTTCCTTAGCAGGATTTTAGCATGCTGTATTATCAAGCCATGGTAGGTGTTGACAAACCCTTTGGCCTTTGGGTCTTTAACAACGTCTGCATAGTTAAGTTCTTCGGGTTTATATTTGTTGCTGTTACAGTAATAGGAGAGGAATTTATTGATGTGATTTGCCAAAATGTATTCGAACATTTTTTCGCCATTGCTGCTGATACTGAGCATGTCTGCAATTTCATGGGTTTTATATGACTGTGATCTGATTTTATATGGACTGTTCCTGATGATGTGCTTGTATGCCAGTGAATGGGCAGTTTCTACCTGTACATTTTTTAGCCCACGGGCTTTGAATTTTTGTATGGCCTCCAGTTTGACAGATTTGTTGAATGCCAGATACAAAATACGGGCAGTTTTTGGTTTGGCCATGGCATATTCTATGATCGTGCTTGTTTTTCCGGAGCCGGCAACTGCATTGATCTTTATGTTGCCTTCAGAATGTATGATTGCTTTTTGCTCACTGGTTAATTGCATCACTGATGTTATTTTGTTGTATTCCTTACGTTTCAATTATTTCGGGTTGCTTTTTTACAGATGATCTTCATCTGGAAAAATAGCAGACTGCTCTTGTGATTTTATCAATACGATGTAACAAAAGTAGTGATTTGTTGAAATTTTTGGCACATTTTATTTGGATACTGCAATAATTTGTGAAATCATGAGGGGTATCAGGATTAATCTGTAAATTTGTTTCCATGGTGGCTTTTTCAGATATACTTCAATACTTGCTGGATGCTTTGATGGCAAGTTTGTTGCAACTGCTTGTGTTGCCGGGACCACTGATATTGCTGGCCTTTTTTCTGCATCAAATATCACGACAAGTGGAGAAATACAGTGTGAGGCTTATGAGTGTCAGAGGATACTTGATCGCCTTTGGCTGGCTTGGTACGGCTGTGCATGAAATTGGTCATGCCATATTCTGCTTGCTGTTTGGACATAAAATCACAGGCATGAAATTGTTTTCACACGATAAACACTCAGGTAGCATGGGATATGTCAATCATTCCTATAATGCCAAAAACCTGTATCATCAAATTGGCAATTTCTTCATTGGACTTGGCCCGGTAATTTTCGGATCGGTTTTGCTCTATGGCATGGTGTGGCTTTTGACTGGTATCCGCATTAGCCAAATATACCGGCTTCACATTGTTCCTGAAAATCTCGAAAGCCTGAATGATATGTTTATTGTTTTCCGGCATTTGTGGCATCATATGATTGACACCTTGCATTTGTTGGGGGCTGCAATAACAGATCACTGGTGGAATGCCCTGATTTTATTTTATGTTTTGTTTGCCACTGGGAGTACACTTGCTTTGAGCAAATCTGACATTGCCAGTGCTGCTTCCGGATTAAAATATATCTTTGTTCTTCTGCTTGTTTTTAACCTGATCTTTTTGTGGGCAGGCAATTTCACCACCCTGCTTGTAAGCAAAATGGCATCTTTCCTTACAATTATTTATCCGCTTATGCTTTTGTCTCTGATTATCAATGTTATTTTTCTGCTGATATTGTTTGCCCTGAACAAGTTGTTTAGAGGATAAATTAAGGTGTACGTCAGGCCAATAAACCCATATTCAATCCTTCACACAACGGATTGACAGTCCGGAGTTTCTGCTTCCACCTGTAAAGCCGGCGTTTAGCGACCCTGAGTCGAACATGATGCTGCGGGCAAATGAAGCATCTTCGCCAATGACTGAAGATGTCCACCAGAGCGCACCAAGGCCAATAGCTTCGAAAGCACCGTATTCATCTCTCATGCCTCCGGGCAATGCAGAAAATCCAAAATCATCTGTGCCATAATGGGTACCGTGCCCGTTCCAGCGTGGATGCTCGTTTGTATCGCAATCGCCACCAAGGGGAGAACCGTCCTGACGACAGGATTTCAACACATTGGCAAGCTTGCTGCTGGTGATGGCTTCAAAATTGTCTTCCAGGTATTCCTCCAGTTGAGTCCACTCATATTCCGAGGGTACATGCCAGCCGGAGGGACAAATGCCCCGTTGGTCATCCACAGCATACCAGTTGTAAAGCATCCCGTAGGCTTCCACAACAGCCTGTTCTGATTCCAGTCCGTCAACATCTTCAGGAGGGTAAATTGCCATAGCGCCTTCTGTGGTGTTTTCCCAGGTTGTATCTTCCAGATTGGCAGGGATATCATCTCCGTTTCGGTATTTGGTTACCTTGAGATTTTCTGCCATCCATTCCTGCCCGCCGATAACAACCGTTGTGTACTCATTATCTTCTTCGTCAGAGACTGATCCATAGGTAATTTCATGACTGATGTCATCGTCGCCATTGTCATCAACATTTTCATCCTCGTCTTCTTTACAACCACCTGCCAGAATCAGCATTGTGCCTGTAAGTAATAATAAACCGTAAAAGAAAAATTTGCTCATTTGTACCATATATATTTTTTGTTTTAGTGACCATTGTTTTGTGCTTGTACTTGTAATACAAATATATAAGATATTTGTTTAATTTCAAATAAGATTTGTAAAATTCAGGGGATGTTTTGCAAATATTGTAAATAAATCAGGGCTGTTCTGTGGTAGCGGGCTTATTTGGTGAGGGTAATTTTTCTCAATCAAAACACAATCGCATAAGCAGTCATTTAGCGTGCCTTTCAATAATACCCTGCTGAAGGTTATCTGTTGGCATACTATTAGTCCTGTTGATAACCACAAAATGTTGAAGTACGGAAATATTTTTTCTAAAAAATCAAAAATAATTTCAATACAGCATCGTATTTTCACAGGGATTGTTATATTTGCACTCACAAAATTTGCGGGGTGTGGCGCAGCCCGGTTAGCGCGCCTGGTTTGGGACCAGGAGGTCGGGAGTTCGAATCTCCCCACCCCGACAAACATAAAATCCCTTTCAGCAACAGCTGGAAGGGATTTTTTAATGCCACTGAGCCGAAAAACTTGTTTTTCCAGGCTCAGGGGCATTAAAAAATCATCAGGCCGCTTTTCAGGCCTGCAAGATTTTATGTTTGAATCCACCCCCCTAAGTGTCATATCAAGCCTAATCTGATGCCCCAGGTTTTGTTCTTTTTCGTTTTTTCTTCATCAAAAAAAGACTCACGTAGCTATGGCTATGCTCACTTTTTTTCATTTTGAAAAAATCAAAAAATTCCTTCAACCTAACCATCATCTCAGGCTTGGTATGACACTACGAGATCAGCGAAGCTAATCTCCCATGCCGAAAAACTTGTTTTTCCAGGCTCAGGGGCATTAAAAAATCAGCAGGCCGCTTTTCAGGCTTGATATGGCACTATGAGATCATAGGAACCATTTTCACGGGTTAATATATCAGGGATGACTCATTTATAGAATGTTTTTTCCTCTGAATAATTCTGCAAAAAGAAACTAATTCATCATTTTGATGTTTGTGTGTGCGTTGGTTTTTCTATCTTTGTCCATTAATAGAATTTGCTTATGGGAAGACCTTTCATATTGATATCAAATGATGACGGCCCTGATGCCCGTGGGCTTCACAGCCTTATTAAAGTAGCTAAAGATTTTGGAGAGCTTGTAGTGGTTGTGTCTGAAGACGGGCAAAGTGGAAAATCCCACAGCATTACAGTAAAACATCCGTTGCGTGTACGTGAAATACCCCGCAATGATGACGTTAAGTTTTATGTGATTTCCGGCACGCCTGTTGATTGCCTTAAAATTGCCCTTGATCAATTGCTTGACAGAAAACCTGACATGGTGCTTTCAGGCATCAACCATGGATCAAATTCAGCCATCTCTGTAATGTATTCAGGCACCATGGGTGTGGTGCTTGAGGCCGGAATTCATCGCATCCCTGCTGCCGGTTTTTCATTGATGAATCATGCATCCGATGCAGATTTTACTTTATCTGAAAAAATCATCAGGATGGTAGTGCCTAAAATCATGCAAAATTCATTGCCGGAAATGGTAGTGCTCAACGTCAATATTCCAGACATCAAACCTGAAGAGCTCAAAGGAATAGAAGTGTGCCGTCAGACTTTTGGTGTATGGCAGGGTGAATTTGAAAAGCGTTATGATCCGGCAAAGAATCCATATTACTGGCTCACCGGCTACTTTGAAAACAATGAAGACGGAACACCAAACACAGATGAATATGTATTGAAACGAAACAAGGTAGCCATCGTTCCCGTAAAACCGGATTTAACCGATTTCAACAGTTTGCAAATAATGTCAGAATGGTCATTTAACACTAAATAAAATGAGTGAACAAGAAGCAAAATCCAAAAAAAAGTTCAACAAAATATGGATAGGTTTGTTGACGGGTTTGATATTACCGGCTTTAGTAGTTTATGTATTTTTCTTAATCAAAGCCAAACCTGGCATCGGATTTATTGAATACCTTAGCTTCCTGCAAAAAATCGGCACGTTTTTACCCATCTTCAGCCTGGCTACGGTATCCAATTTACTCCCTTTTTACCTGTTTAATCATTTGAATTATTTATATTCCAGCCGCGGCGTACTGATTGCTGTATTTTTGTACGTTGTACTTGTCGTGGTAGTAAAATTTGCCTGACATTCAGCCTATGAAGTATTATATCATTGCCGGAGAAGCATCAGGAGACCTTCATGGGGCCAATTTGATTAAAGGACTTCAAAAAGTTGATCCTGAAGCGGAAATTCTGGCCTGGGGTGGTGATAAAATGCAACAGGCAGGCGCAACACTTAGAATGCATTATAAGCACCTTGCCATCATGGGATTTGTTGAAGTACTGGCACACCTGAAAACCATAAAAAGGAATTTCAATTTTGCCAAAAAGGATATTATCAATTACGATCCGGATGTGCTAATTACCATTGATTTTCCGGGATTTAACCTACGTATGGCAAAATGGGCTCACAAAAAAGGGTTTACCACTTTTCATTACATTTCTCCAAACCTGTGGGCATGGAAAAAAAACAGGGTGCATAAAATACGCAAATACGTTGATAAACTGTTTGTGATTTTGCCTTTTGAACCTGATTTTTACAGGGATTTTGACATGCCCGTGGAATATGAAGGTCATCCCCTCCTTGATGCTGTTCAGCATTTTTCCCCACAACCTGAAACCCTTTTCAGAAAACAACATCAGCTTTCAAAAAAGCCTATAGTAGCTATTTTGCCGGGTAGCCGAAAACAGGAAATTTCCAGTATGTTACCCCAGATGTTGCAAGTTGCGTCCAGGCATCCCGAATACGAATACCTCGTGGCCGGGGCCCCTGCTATTGACCGGGATTTTTATCACCAATTCACTGAAAAACACGCGCAGGTTAAAGTGCTTCACAACGCTACATACGAGGTTTTAGATAAAGCGGTGGCTGGCATGATAACCAGTGGTACAGCAACATTGGAAGCTGCTTTGTTCAATGTACCGCAGGTAGTTTGCTATAAAACAAATCCCGTGTCATTCAACATTGCCCGCATGGTTGTTAAAATTCGCAGGTTCAGCCTTGTGAATCTGATCATGAAAGAAGATGTTGTAACTGAGTTGATACAGCACGGGATGACTTATGATGCGTTGAACAAAGAATTTGAGGCTATCCTGCCGGGACGCAAAAAACATCAGGACATCCTGAATAAATATCAGGAATTACGGAATATGTTAGGTAAAAAAGGCGTATCAACACGTGTGGCACAAAAAATGTATAAAGCCTTACAATGATGTTCACCCGGTATTGCATTATCGTTTTGTTTTTAACCTGTGCTGCTATCCACGGCACATCACAAAATGTGCGTGTTGCCCTTTTTTACCAGGATCAGGCCGGTGGGTTTGTCGTCACCACACAAAAAAATGGATATACATTAGCTGTTGGCGATTCTGTGATTATGCAAATACCGTCAATGACAAATCTGCGCATACACAAAACGGACAGCCTGGTGTCTTTGGAATCTGACAGTTTAAATATCACGGGGAATACCATCAGACTTACGTCAGACAGCGCATCATCCGGTTTTTTTATCAACACCATGCATTCAGAAGAACCAGCCAGGGTTTATACGGGCAACCTGGAATTTTACAACGATATGGGTGTGATGCGCGCCGTCAACATTGTTCCTCTTGAGGCGTATGTGGCAGCTACTGTAGAAGCCGAAGGAGGCTACAATGCCCATCCGGAATATTACAAAACACAAGCCGTATTGTGCCGGACTTATGCCCTGAGAAACCTTCACAAACATGAAGCAGAAGGGTTCAACTTGTGTGATGGTGTGCATTGCCAGGTGTATCCGTCAAAAGCCATGGATATGGATATCCTTGAAGCAACGCAAAAAACAGCCGGAAACGTCATCATAGATTCCAGCTTCCAACTTATCGATGCCGTGTATCATTCAAACAGCGGTGGTGTGACAGCCAACTCGAAAGATGTATGGTCCTCACAACTGCCTTATTTGGTTTCTGTAAAAGATACATTCAGCCTGTCAGGCAAGCATGCCACCTGGGAACGTCGCATCACCATGACAGAATGGCGTATTTTCCTGGAAAACAATGGGGTCAATGCATCTGCAATGAAAAATGAGGACATCAGGCATGTACTCAAAAAACGCATACCTGTTATAAAATATGGTTCTGTCAGCATCCCTGTGAAAAAAATACGCCAATATTTTGCGCTAAAATCCGCTTTTTTTGATGTGGATGTGGAGAGAGAACAGGTTGTGTTGTCAGGAAAAGGGTACGGTCATGGCGTGGGATTAAGCCAGGAAGGGGCAATGAATATGGCAGAAAACGGATACACACACGAAGAAATCATAGAACATTATTATTCGGGAACCATGGTTGTAAACCTGAAACTGCTGGACATTTTCAGGGGGCTGGATAAAATTTATAGATAAGGCCATCGCAAATCATTTTGAATTTTTTCCTGAAGGTATTCTCCTGATCGCTCCACAGCCTCCTCCTTCTTCTGCGCTTGCACATTTAATGCCAAGTTTTCTCATGTTTTTGTTGGCACCAATGTGGTTATCCGGAAATTTTTTCTTTTTACTGAAAAATATCTGAATACCCAGGCCTATTACAGCCAGACCGACAGCAACAGCAGCAATTATTATCAATTTTAACAACATGATTCAAAGATACTAAAAAATAAATATTTTAAAGCTTAGTAACGGGAAGTTTTTTTCCAAAAACACGAAGGATCAACAACATTATACCAATACCGGCAGCATAACAAACATACACAGGCACACCGAAAGCTGCAGGAATTGTACCCAGTAATACCGCAACGACACCTACGGTAACAGCGTATGGCATTTGCGTTCTGACGTGCTCAATATGATCACTTCCGGCGGCCAGGGAAGACAAAATTGTGGTATCCGAAATGGGAGAACAGTGATCACCAAGGACGGATCCGGCTATCACTGTGGATACAAGGTTGTTGAAGAGCATCATGCTCGTGGCATAGTCCAGTCCGTTGTTCATAAAAATTAGCCAGCTTGATGGTAATATCAGGGGATACATAATAGCCATGGTTCCCCAGCTTGATCCTGTACTAAAGGCTATTAAAGCTGAAAACAAAAAGCTCAGCGCCGGGATAAAATACGGCGATACCGATAAATCATTCATGATTTGGCTGATGAATGCGGCCGTGTGCAGGTCTTCTGTCAACTGAGCCAGCGCCCATGCAAAGGTAAGTATCAAAATGGCATTGAGCATGGTTTGAAATCCGCCAACCATGGCTTCAATCGTCTTACGCAGGTTCATGAGTTTCTGAGAAATCGTAAGGGTAACAGCTACAATTACCGCTGCAAAAGATGACCACAGCAACGCTTTGAACGAATCTGCCTGACCGATAATCATTGATATCTTTGTGCCAATGCTTAGGTCAGGGTTGTGCCAAATTGTGGTATCCCATCCACTGTATAAAAGGCCTGCAAGTGTACCAAAAATAATAATCAGTACAGGAATAAGCGCATTGAACGCCGGACTTTTGGGATTTTCATAGGCATGTCCTCCGTTTTCGATTTTATCCTGTTGCCTTGCTTTCAACTCGGCAGCATACATGGGGCCATATTCCCTGCGAGTAAGAATAACAAACAACACAAACAGCAATGCCATGATGGGATAAAAAGAATACTTTATGGACGCAAAAAACACCCCGTAAGGATTGGTATCAAGGCCGATGGTTTCAATTCCGTTTTGGATATAACTCAATTCAGCTCCTATCCATGTTGTAATAAAGGCAATGGATGCCACAGGGGCTGCAGTACTGTCAACAATGTAAGCCAGTTTCTCACGGGATATTCGCAGCTTATCAATGACATTTCGCATTGTGTTTCCCACAACAAGTGTGTTGGCGTAATCATCAAAAAACACAGCAAATCCCATAAACCAGGCTACCAACTGACCGGAACGCGATGAATCTGCTTTGCGTGAAAGCACTTCAACAACACCGCGCATACCACCGTTCTTTCGGATAATACCCACCATACCCCCTATCAACATGGAAAACACAATAATGGCAATGTGGTCAGGGGTATTCAGTGCTGAAATAACATAGGTATCAATCAGCCTCAGGAAGGCTTGAAACAAAGCATTAAAAAAACCTATCCCCTGGTGCAAACTAATGATAAGGGTTCCGCTAAAAATTCCGAGTATCAATGCAGAAAACACCTCTTTAAACAAAAGAGCAAATAAAATCGCTATCAGTGGTGGCAGGATACTCATCCACAGGGGAACAGGGTTCACATGGCGTTCAATTTCCTGCCCGCAGCAATCAATTTTTAGATTTTCATCTGTGTTGAATGATTTTGTAAAACCAGCCCCCCCCTCTTCAAACTGCAATTTAACAACCTCTCCGTTAATGGTAACAGGCAGGGTTGAATCATAATTATGCATCAACACCTGGTCTTTATACAAAGCAATTCCCACATGAACTTTGGTATTTTCTACAATCACGGGAGGTACATCAACCGCGATGCTGTCAGGTTGTGAATTTTCCTGTGCATCCAGGGATTGAAAAAGGACAAAAAACATCGCACAAAAAACCAATATTTGCCTAAGGACTTTCATTCGTTATTCAGGTTTTTAACACAGCAAATAATTTATTTTTTCCCATGTGGTTTAGCTTTTTTTCAGCAATGATAACCATTCCGCTGCTTTCAAGTATCCGGCGTAAGCTTTTAAATGTATATAAACGGATAAAAGGAATTGTTTTAAAAATGCGTGCCACTAAAATACCGATGCTGCGAAAAACCCCTTGTGGATTTCTGACGGAACCATAACAATTGGTTGATGTAATAACAAGTCCGTTTGGTTTGGTTAAGCGTTTGGCTTCCATAAGCACCAACTCAGGATTCTGGCTGTATTCCAGCACATTACACAACAACACATTATCAGCCGTATGATTATCTAAGTGTGTGTTGTGCATGTCTCCTTTTTTAAATACCGTTGTGTTATCATCACCATGTGCATTTTTACCTTTTGCCATGCTTATCATGCCGGAGGAGATGTCAATACCAAGGTAAGAGGATATTTTATCCTCTAAAACCTCTCTCATAATACCTGTTCCACACCCAAGGTCTATCACATGAGCATTGTCTTCCACCGCTTTTTTTATATATTTCATGCACACCAGGTATGAAGGGCTGTTTTTATTGAGTGCCCTTTTTTCGTATCGAAACGCTTTTTTATCCCAATATCTCTTATAATATTGATTATGTTGACTCATTGTATCCCCGGTTAAAACCCGTAAATTTATCAACCCTTACTTTCATCACACTTACACCTTTAATGGCAGGAGCGTTGTACGTAAAACTCCTTCCTGTGTATTGTTTCATTACTTCATTCATGCCTTTTTCTTTTTCTCCATGACCGGTAACGAAGCTCAATTTACCAAATGCAAGTACAGACCTGAATTTCATGGAATACGAGCATGCCACCTTTTCGTGCCTGATGTGCATTTTTTCACCCACATAAAATGAAATACAGACGTTGTTGTTGGCTTTAAGTATGTCCATTTTTTCACCCTTATGAGCGCTGTGCAGATATATAATTCCGTTGTTATAACCAAAATTCATCGGAACTGCATAAGGGCTGTCTCCATCGCACATTGAGAGGGTACATACTTTTGCTTTCCGGATAATTTCTTCAATCGCATTCTGATCTTCAATCAAAAACTTTTTCATCTGTCAAATTATATTTTGCCTAAAAATAATAAAGATTAGCAATAAATCGAAATAATACCGTTTTTTCAATTGTTAACATGTCTTTGAAGAAAACTTTATGGTGGCACCAAATATCCTGACGTAAAAAAAATTAATTTTGCATAAACTTTAATATACCATGAAACAACACATAACAAGCTTTATTTTCATTCTGCTTATGCTGCCGGGGGTTGCACAGAGCTATCAACCACCATCCGGTCATCCACGACTTGTTGTAGGCATCGTTGTTGACGGCCTCGGGTATGATGATGTGCAGAAAAGCCTTAACCTGATGCATGAAAACGGGATGAAAAAGATGATGAAACAGGGAGCGTATTGCAAAAACGCCAACTATAATTACATGTTCACCCAGCGGGCTCCCGGTTATGCCACCATTGTCACGGGTGCAGAACCTTCATGGCATGGCATTGTAGCAGATTTCTGGTACGAAACGCTCAAAGAAGAAGGTATTCATGCCGTACAAAATCAGGATTATTACCCCATAGGAACAGTTAATAAAGACAATGCCTGTTCGCCCGGCCAACTGATGTCTGAAACATTCAGCGACGCCATAAAAATGCATTTCCGCAATGCATCCAAAGTTTACAGCGTTTCACTGGATGCCACGGCATCAGTACTGAATGGCGGGTTTAAAGCAGATGCTGCATACTGGGTGGATGATTTTACAGGCAATTTCGTTACCAGTTCATATTACATGGAACGCTTACCGGATTGGGTAAAATCTTTCAACGAAAATAAATACCCTGACATTTATTTTGAGCGCACCTGGGAGCCCCTTGACAGTTTATCCGCATATACCCATTCTCTCCCGGACTCCAATGCTTATGAATACGGTTTTGATACAGAATTCAAAACCTTTCCGTTTGTGTATGAGGACATAAAATCCCATTTTACCGGCAAGCGGTTCATTAAGATGATTCCGGAAGGCAATACCATGACCACTGATTTTGCTGTTCATTGCCTGATAGAAGAAAATCTGGGAACAGATGATGTGCCTGATGTATTGATGGTCAATTATCATGTGGGAGAAAACATTGGGAAGTATTTTGGACCTGATTCCAAAGAAATGCAGGATATTATTCTCCGGGTGGATAAAGAGATAACGCATTTAATATCGGTCATAGAAGACCGTGTGGGAAAAAATTCAACCTTGTTTTTCCTGACCTCGCCAAGCGGCTTTGCCAGTAACCCTGAATACAGGCAAACGGAAAAACTCCCGGGCGGGACATTCAAACACCACTACATGATGGCGCTTTTGAAATCCTACCTGAATGTCTTGTATGGAAATGGAGACTGGATTCATGATTATCATAACCAGCAAATTTATTTGAACCGTACACTCATTGAGGATGCCGGACTGGATCTGACAGAAGTACAAAACAAAGTGGCAAAATTTGTTTTATCAACACCAGGCGTAGCCAATGTATTAACAGCCACTGACCTTCAGCGAACAGATTATACTTCGGGGATATTCATGAAAATGCAAAATTCATATCACCAGAAACGGGCAGGCGATGTCATGATCGCTTTAAAACCGGGATGGATAAAAGATGTGAGCTATACCGCAGACCATAATACATGTTACAATTATGATGCACATGTTCCGCTCATGTTTTACGGCTGGAAAACAAAAAAAGGGGAAATTTCCCAACGCGTTAATATATCAGGCATTACGCCTGTGATATGTGAAATGATGAACATTCCCGGGCCTTCGTCTGCTGGAAATGAAACAATTGATGGAATTACACGTTAATAGGTATGTGTGATGTTTAAAATAATTTTTATATCTTTATTGTTGATATTAATGATTTGAAAACCATTTTGTTATGAAAATGAAAGCCGTATTTTTTTTGATTATTACTTTGTTCCTTGTGAAAATAACTGCAGCACAAGATGAATCCGGATCCGTTGTTATTGAAGATAGCACCAAAACAGATACCGTTTGGAAAGGGCATTTTGTTGGGCTGAATGTTTATCCTGCGTTTGGTATGGTGGGCGGAGGTATATTACCTTCGACAAAAATATTTTTACAATACCAGCACAACTGGGAAAAATCCGGCCTCCGTTTCAGTGCCAATTATATAAATTTCAATTCCCGTGATAAACGTTTGGACATAGTACATGTTGGTGATACTAACGTCTTAATGCGGCAGTATAACAACAACATTTATACCCTGGATGTGCGCATCGGTTACGAGCGTTTTATGCCACTTGACGGATATAGATTCTACTACGGCATTGGCCTGATTGGAGGATACCATCACTATGGAAAATCCTATTACCATTACGAACAGTCTTTCAGCGAATATCCCATAAAAGGCATTAACCAACCTTACGAACAAAACATGCTCGGATGGTATCGCGGCAATATGCTTAAAGTGGGAGCCGATTTTTCTTTAGGCGTTGACATCCTGTTGTCCAATAACGTGGTTGTGTCTGTGCAATATTGTCCCGAGTTTGCGTTTTATAAATTTATGGATAGTGAAATTGAAGATGATGCAAATGTTTTTAATGAGGATATTGTAGAGGATTACATGGATTTCCGCGGAGACTATATTGACTTGATCCTGAGCGTAAAATTTTAAATCCAATAACCTGCAACATCCATTGACATTTGGCATCTCCTTTAATAACCTTGCCTTATTTACCTTTTTCTTTGTACTTTTATCTGGAATTTAATACCTGTTTCTAACATGATGGAAATGCTCAAAGATTTGTGGCAATTTTTAAAAGAACGCAAGAAATACTGGTTAATTCCCATTATCATTGTGTTGTTGTTGCTCGGCATATTAATCGTCATTGGTGGTAGCAGCTCCGTTGCCCCTTTCATTTATACCGTTTTTTAAAACATGAACACAACCAAATACATATCAGCGTTGAAAACCGTTTTGGTCATCACCGTGGGATTTGTTGCCATACACCTTGTATGTGGGTGTATGTGGGCATTATGGATAGCTGTGGCAATTGGCTTATGCGGGGTGATATCAAAATTTCTGGCATTAAAAATTGAATTCGTTTGGATGCAACTGGCACGCTTGTTAAACCTGATTATACCAAATTTACTTCTGACTGTTGTTTATTTCATCATACTGGTGCCCATTGCCATGCTTTCGCGGTTGTTTACAAAACACGATCCTTTACACAAAAAATATTCACCGGGCAGCCTTTTTGAAAAACAAGACAAAAACTTCAATCCCCCTTCATTTGAAAAACCCTGGTAATGTGAGTAAAAAGATTCTTGGCATATCGGCTTTCTATCATGATTCGGCAGCAGCATTGACCATCAATGGTGAAATCATTGCTGCAGTGCAGGAAGAAAGGTTTACGAGAATAAAACATACTGAAGCATTCCCTGTGAACAGCATTAAATATTGCCTGGACGAAGCCGGCCTGAATATTGATGACCTGGATGCGGTGGTATTTTATGATAAACCATTTCTGAAGTTCGAACGCCTGCTTCAAACGTATTATACCTTTGCACCAAAAGGGCTTGTGTCTTTTTTGAAAGCCATTCCGGTTTGGTTGCATGAAAAACTGTTTATAAAAAAACAAATATACGATGGACTGAAGCAAGCAGGGAATTACGATAAAAAGAAACTGAAGCTTTTGTTTTCAGAACACCACTTGTCTCATGCAGCCAGTGCTTTTTTTGTTTCCCCTTTCCGGGAAGCAGCCATAATTACTATGGATGGTGTTGGAGAATGGTGTACCGCTGCTATCGGGGATGGAAATGGGAATGACATCAAGTTCATTCGATCTTTGAACTTTCCGCATTCACCGGGTTTGTTGTACAGTGCGTTTACATATTTTCTCGGATTCAGGGTCAATTCAGGGGAATACAAAATGATGGGACTTGCTCCATATGGAAATCCGGAATCTAAAGAAACCAAACATTTCATCCATTTGATCAAAACCCATTTGGTTGATATAAAATCCGATGGTTCGCTATGGATGAATCAAACTTATTTCAATTATGCCACAGGATTGAAAATGGTAAAAGAAAAAAAGTGGAAAAACCTGTTTGGATTTCCCCGACGTAAGCCCGAATCACAAATAACGCAACAACATTGTAACCTGGCGCTTGCCATCCAGAAAGTGACGGAAGAAATTGTGATAAAATTATGTTATGAAGCCAAAAAACTCACCAATGCAGATTACTTATGCATGGCGGGCGGTGTGGCTCTCAATTCCGTTGCCAATGGTGTGATCGCGGAAAAAGGCATATTCAAAAACATTTTCATACAACCTGCAGCCGGAGATGCCGGCGGTGCCCTGGGAGCCGCATTGGCCATTGAACACATGTATTTTGGGAACAAGCGTAAAACAACGGATACGCCAGATGGCATGAAAGGCGCTCTACTCGGACCGGCGTTTTCAGATGCCACTGTTACCCGGATGAACAAGAAACACAAGGCTGTATCAACGTATTTCGATGATTATGACCAATTGACACAAGAAATTGCTGAAAAACTGGCAGACGGCAATGTAGTGGGTTGGTTCAGAGGCAGGATGGAATTTGGCCCCCGTGCTTTGGGCAACCGTAGCATCCTGGCAGACCCACGTAACCCGGATATGCAGAAAAAACTGAATCTGAAAATCAAGTTCAGGGAAAGTTTCCGGCCGTTTGCCCCTACAATACGCGCAGAAGACTGCAGCAAAATTTTCACTATGGACTACCATTCACCGTATATGCTTTTTGTGTCAAAAATCAACACAGGATACCGGGAAAATATGCCTGCAAATTACCACCAATTGCCATTGTACGATAAGTTATACGCCAAACGCAGCAGCTTACCAGCCATCACACACGTTGATTATTCTGCTCGCGTGCAAACCGTCCACAGGGAGACAAACCCTGATTTTCACCACCTGTTAAGCGCTTTTAAAGCCCTTACCGCCTGCCCTGTTCTTGTCAATACCAGTTTCAATGTCCGTGGCGAACCCATTGTATGCTCCCCAGAAGATGCTTACCGTTGTTTCATGGCTACCGGGATGGATTACCTTGTTATCAACAACTATGTGTACGACAAAAAGCAACAACCACAAAAGCAATAACGCATTTTTATTTTTGACTTTTTACCTCTAAATTGCATGCTCACAAAATTACGATGACTTTCAACACGGATACATACTATAAAATCCTCAGGATACAACGCCGTTGGTTGTGGAATCAACTGAAGTTTCCTTTTATCAATAGTCAATACAAAAACAATCCGGCAATCAGGAAATTTATGTTTTCCCGTGCCACCGGCCCCGATCCTGTTGTTTGTCATGCCCCGTACCGGAGCGTTTATTTTGGGTTTAACGGCAATGTACAACCCTGCTGTTTCAACAGGGAACATCTGTACGGGAAATACCCCCGCCACACCATTGATGAGATAATCCATGGATCAAAAAGAAAAGAACTTCAGCAAGCCCTTAAAAATCAGGATTTTTCTTATGGCTGCAAGCATTGTTACAACCAGATTAAAACAGGAAATTATGAAGGTGTGGAAGCAAGGTTGTACGATGGACTGAAATCCAACAAAAAATGGTATCCCTCCGAAATGATTTTCGAACTTGACAACACATGCAATTTGGAATGCATCATGTGCGAAGGACGGTTCTCGTCAGCTATAATGAAAAACAGGGAACACAAACCCCATAAGCCCGGCCCGTACAATGAAAAGTTTGTTGACCAATTGAAACCCTATTTAAGCAAACTCGAAGTTGCCAAATTTATGGGTGGTGAACCGTTTCTCATTAATATTCATTATAAAATATGGGATGCCATTCTTGAAATCAATCCACGTTGCATCATCAACTTGCAAACCAACGGTACCGTGTTCAATGACAAAATTGAATCCCTGCTGAACCGCGGCCACTTCCAAATTGGCGTTTCAATTGACTCGCTGCAAAAAGATACATTTGAAACCATTCGCAAAAATGCCATTTTTGAAAAAGTAATGGCCAACCTGGATAAATTCATTGCAGCCGGAAAAAAATCCGGTCATCACATCAACATCTCGACATGCCCTATGCAACAAAACCGCTATGAAATTCCGTCCATCCTCAGGTTTTGCAACGATAAAAATGTGTTCATTTACTTCAATACCGTATATACCGAAGGCTTTGATCTGCGGGAATTGAGTTGTAAAGAACTGGAAGCATTGGTCCGTTACTATCAAAAATCCATTGATGCATTGCCAGCAAGCAATTATTTACAACGGCGCAACCTTAAATTTCTAAAATCTCTGACATCACAAATCCAGGCATGGTGGCAGGAGAAAAAAGCAGAATATGACAAACGTCTTAAAAAAAATACAATCACACGGGATGATTTGCATGGCCTGTTGGCCGGAAAATTGAACGACAATCCAGCCGCTCAGGATAAATTGGTTACGATAATCAACACCTTACCGGAAACCCTGTTGATCAGCGACCACCAACTGAATCAACTGAATAAAATTAAAGACAATGAATTTGGCTGGGAAATGGAAAACAATGACATCAAAACACTCCGCTACATGATTGAATACTTTTTTGAACATCAAACATTCCCTGAAATGCAATAATCCGCTGCATATTAATTTTTGTTTTTAGGGCAGCGGGAACCATCTTACCCTCACCAGGCATGGTATCTGCCTCCGGCCTGTATCTGTGTTCCGCTACAGCGGCTGTTGCTATCCTCCCGGACAGGATTTCATTGCCAATCAATCTGCCGTGAGGGCTAACAGCTCGCTGTACCAAAACACAGGATGCCGGCCTGCGTCAGGCTGCAAAATCGTTATCTGGTGGCTCACGATAAGATGGTCTTCCTGATTTTTTTTTATTTTTGAGGATAATATACATATATTCAGGCTTTTTTAAACAAGCAATTATGAAAACAATCATTGACCTCTTCGAAAACAGTGTAAATAAGTTCTCAAAAAACCCATTTTTGTGGGAAAAACAAGATGGCAAATACCTTCCAACCACATACGAAGAAACCCTGAAAGAAGTACAGATCATCGCAAGCGGCCTGATGGAAATGGGCGTCAATCCCAAAGACCATGTTGCATTGCTCTGCGAGGGACGTAATAAATGGGTGATCAGTGAGTTGGCTATCCTTTACAATCACGCTGTGGATATCCCATTGTCAATAAAACTCGAAGCCAAAGAAATTTTGTTCCGCATCAACCATTCCGAATCCAGGTTTCTCATGGTATCGGAACTGCAATCCCAAAAAATTGACCGGATAAAAGATGAATTTACCCACATCGAGAAAATCATTTACCTTGACAACAACGCCCCTGACGATGAGCAAAGCATCAATTACAAGGATTTGAAAAAGCAGGGACAAAAGGCGTTCAAAAATCACCCGGAAGCCATTTTTGAACGCAAGGGACAAATCAAAAACGACAGTTGGGCCAACATCACCTACACATCCGGAACCACCTCTGATCCCAAAGGCATCATCCTAACACACCGGAATTACACGGCCAACGTCGAACAAGCTTACAGTTTGATGGACATCCCGGCATCATACAAAACCTTGTTGATATTACCACTGGACCATTGCTTTGCTCACGTTGCCGGCATTTACAGTTTTATGGGCAAAGGCGCTTCGCTGGCCATGGTCGAAACCGGAGATACGCCTTTACAAACCCTGAAAAACATCCCCAAAAACATCCGGGAAATAAAGCCCTCCCTCCTGCTGAGCGTACCGGCACTGGCCAAAAATTTCAAAAAGAACATTGATGCCGGCATCAGGGATAAAGGTAAATTTATGTATAAATTGTACCAGGCTGCCCTCCACAATGCTTACCATTACAACAAAGAAGGGCACAACAAAGGACAGGGACGGAGCATTTTGCGCAAACCTCTGCATGCTCTGTTCGATGCGATATTGTTCAAAAAAATAAGGCAGTTTTTCGGGGGCAACCTGAAATTTTTTATTGGCGGTGGTGCTTTACTGGACATTGAATTGCAGCGGTATTTTTACGCCATTGGCATACCCATGATGCAGGGATATGGATTGTCGGAGGCCACTCCCATCATCAGTTCCAACGCATTGCACAAACACAAACTCGGGTCCAGCGGCTTTGTTGTGGATAACCTGGCCATCAAAATTTGTGATGAAGATGGCAACGAGCAACCACCCGGCCAAAAAGGCGAAATCCTGGTTAAAGGCGAAAACGTGATGTACGGGTACTGGAAAAATGAAAAAGCCACACGGGAAACCATAAAAAATGGCTGGTTGCACACAGGCGATATGGGTTACTTAGATGAAGACGGGTTTCTTTATGTGCTGGGACGGTTCAAAAGCCTGCTGATTGCCAGCGACGGTGAAAAATACAGCCCGGAAGCCATTGAAGAAGCCTTGTCCGAAAAAACACAATTCATCGAACAAATAGTGCTGCACAACAACCAGGATCCCTATACGGTAGGGTTGATCTTCCCTGACCATAACGCCCTGGAACGCGCCCTGAAAGAAAGGAATACCGATTTTTCAGAACAAGCAGGCAAAAAAGAAGCACTCAAATTGATCCAATCAGAAATCAATGCGTTTAAAAAAGGCGGAAACCATGAGGGCGAATTTCCTGAACGCTGGTTGCCATCGGCCATAGCCGTTTTGGATGAAGGCTTCAACGAAAAAAACAAAATGATGAACAGCACCATGAAAATTGTCCGCGGCAAAGTAACGGATCATCACCGGGAAACCATTGACTTCCTCTACAATTTCAACAAAACCGAACTGATTGCCAAAAACAACATCAAAGCCATAGGGCCAAGTGGGAAAATGGTAGTAGGTGATTGAGGAGACGGGTGAGAGGGGGTGATTGAGTGATAGAGAGATGGAGGGATGGTAGTTGGGAGTTGGGAGTCGGGAGACCGAAGTCCGAAGTCGGAAGTCGGAAGTAATGGAAAGATAGAGAGATTGTGCACTGTAGGGATGCGATTTATCGCATTTCGTATCAGTGTAACAATCTGATAAATTGGTGATGGGGTGATGTTTTTTTGGCAATTTGATAGTACCAGGCAACATGGCATGGAGAATGTGTGTTATTTTGCCAAAAGATAGCCGGCAATTGTATCCCGTTTAAATGCTGATTGTATGCTATGCATCCTCAATACCAAACCGCTGGCGGTGTTGCTGCAAACGTTGCCACGAAGGATAAAACGCATTGTTTTCCGGCAGAAAAATGTCCTTTCCGGCGTATTGCGAGAGGGAAAATTCCCTGCTTTCGTCACGGAGCTGAGGGTGGAGCAGCACACGGTAATCATCTGAAATGCCAACCAATCCTTTGTCAAAAGCCCGGTGAAAGGTAGGCGACAAAGCAATGCCGTTGCGGACAGAATCGTTGAAGGTTTCAGAAAAAGGGCTGATGTGAGCCGCTTCAAGCAGTGGCTTGTTGCGCCTGTCCATCACCTTGAGGCCTGTGACGGCACATGTTTTATCCGAAAAATTGAAAGCCAAAGCCGATGCGGATTATTTTGAAACGCATTTTGCCATATTAAAAACCAAAAGACTGGAGTTACCCCAACGCTTTACCCCTAAAAAGCGATTTTTGGAATGTCATTTAGATGTGGTGTTTTTGGGGTGAGGTGTTTGATGTGCTTAGCTAAATATTTTATTGTCAAGATAATCTGCTTTGTTTGGTATAACAGCACGGACACCTCCAGTTGGATTGTCAACATCTCCTTTATACCTTGGTATTAAATGAATATGTACATGATCAATTGTTTGACCAGCATGGTGACCAATGTTTATCCCAACATTATAACTATCAGGTTTATATTCTTTGTTGAGATAAATATTTACTCGATTAATGAGTAGATGGCATGATATTATTTCAGTAAAGCTAAGTTCAAAATAATTCTCTACATGCCTTTTAGGTATAATTAGAGTATGTCCCTCAGAAACAGGATATTTATCAAATATTGCATAGGCATGAATCGTCTCAAAAATTACTTGAGCCTTTGGTTTACAAAATGGACATTGCTTGTTTAAGCTAGTAATATTATAGTGTTGGTATTCGTAAATTTCAAATGAATTTGAGGAGTAAATACTCTTAAATGGAAGTTTTACATATGTTTGGTAGGTATGCTTTTTATGTTTTTTGTGTACTCTAAATCCTTCGTGTTTGATATCTCTTCTTACGACAAAATATGCTTTACCTCCAGGTTTTAACCTGTGACTAATTTCCATTATTACTTTTGTTTGTTCAAGGGGTTTAAGTACGTTCAAAACGTAGATACAAGTTATTGTATCATAACTGCTTTTTGAAATTTTAGTAAAATAGTATTTATCGTAACCCTCAATATCATACTGTTTTTCTTTAAGAAAACCTACATCCGTGCCTAATCCACAACCATAATCCAGAATTTCCCCTGCTAACTTATAATGATCTTTTAACCATTTCATTGGTTTTGAGAGTTTTGTTCTCTCAATGGCTGTTAAATGTGAGTGTTTGTTGGTTTTCATATATCGTAATTATTCCAGTATTCGAAACCTGAATTATTCGCTATTTGTACTAAGGGATAGATAATTTCAGCATATTTTGCTTCTAATGTATTTAAAGAGCTATTGGCTATTTGATCTATGGTATTACCTAGTATTAAATAATCCTCAATTACATCATTATGTAAATTTTGTTGATTTATAATTTTAATTGCTTGAAATTGTGTTTCAACAAATGGCTTAAAGTACTTGTCTAGTCTTGGTAGCCTATTGTTCTTAGAATTATTTATTGCAGGATCAGAAGGGATGAGATTCCATATTTGATCATGTGTTACAAAACTCCATGGGATAAAATGTTCAATGTCGTATTCATCTGTTAAAAGTTCTTTCCCAGTATAAATGCATTGGATACCTCCCATTTCTTTTATGATTGAATCCCAGATTATTCGCTGTTTATGTAAGCTCGAACGGTCAAGAGGCTTAATCAGTTTTGCTGCAATATTTGGCGTGTTTGGATTTCTAACTTGTAAGTACTGAAGCAGGTTCCAATAACAGAAGTCTAATAATACTTTATGGTTATTAATTAAATACTCTTTCCATTGTGGATGTATTTCTATATAAAAATCTTCATCCCTATTTAAACTGTATATACAATTATCCTCAAATGATTGAGATTTTCTTATTATTTCTTGCTTTTTGCCTTTTATCCAAGGAGATAAAAAATAATAGGGTACCATCTTGGAAAAATGCATAATCAAAGTGTTAACTTTTCTATCATCAGAGTTTATTAAATTATTATACAGTTCTGGCAATTTAATTTCAATATGAATATTCAATTGTTGTTGTATTGCAATTATATTGTGACTTAACTTGTCATTAAAGCCGAAGTTTAATTTGAAATAATTAACTGGATACCATGCATTACATATCATCTTTGTTAACCCAACTTGAAAATCAAAAGTCATAAAGTTCTCCAACACAGACATTTGCGATTTTGTTTTTTACAATTGGGGGACTACTTTTGTTTTTCTCAC
>CAZGPW010000104.1:0-5873 GCA_964527535.1 uncultured Bacteroidales bacterium | reverse complement strand
TATCTGTATTATACCGATGATGTTCAATGTTAATACGAAACTGTCATCAATCCTTAATTACCGGGATTGATGACTTGTTGAGTTAATGCCGACCGACTATCAGCGTCATTATATTGGTTTTCAAAATATAATGACAATGTTGATAGCGTGTCGGTATAATTTTAGTTCGCTACCGCTCCTAAAATTATAAACTTGCCCGGCGATAGACGGAATTGAACACATATCGGTATAATATATGCCAAAACACTCAAATATTTAAATAACCAATCTTTTTGTACATATTAAATTTGTTGTATCCAGCAACAATATTTTTCTTACTTTTGTTTTGACTAATATTTTACCAATATGAAGAAATTGTACATTTTTTTCATTTATTATAATAAGAAAGCATGCCTGATATAGCTTTACAAACAGCGTTGATATTTGCCGGTTCACTTGCATTGGGGCTATATTTAATTCCTAAAATCAGAGGTGTTGTCAGGTACAAGCACCTCATGGATAATCCCAACGGAAGAAGTTCCCATCAGCAGCCTACACCCAGTTTAGGGGGAATAGCCATTTTTCTTACCATTATCATATCCTTTTATTTTACGCATGAGTACGATGAAAAAAAACTGATTTTTGCAATACTTCCCGGGCTTACGCTCTTATTTGTGGGTGGACTGAAGGATGACTTGGTTGTCCTGGGGCCTTTGGCAAAGGTTGTATTGCAAGTTGGGGCAGCTCTGTTTTTAGCTTTTCATTTACAATGGAAATTAAATTCCCTGCATGGTTTTATGGGCATTGAAAACATATCACCATGGTTTTCAGGAATTTTAATTGTATTGATTATCGTAGTCATAATAAATATTATTAATTTGATTGATGGTATAGATGGTTTGGCTACTACAATGGGCATCATTATGTTTACAGTATTTGGGATTCTGTTTTATATCGTGGATGCCATGTTTTTGATGTTGACATGCGTGGTAATGGTGGGCAGTCTCATCGCATTTTTATATTATAACATTTCCAAAAATCCCAAATTAAAGATATTTATGGGTGACACCGGTGCCTTTGTGATAGGTTTCATGTTGAGTGTTATGACTGTGAGTTTACTTTCACTGGATGCTGAAACATTGAATAAATTGCCGTGGCAATTAGAAAACCTGCCTTTCGTGATAGCAGCCATATTATGCATTCCTTTGTATGATGCTGTCCGTGTGTTTACCTTGCGTATAATTCAAAAGCGGAATCCGTTTTGTGCTGACAAAAACCATATTCATCATGTACTTATAGATAAATTTGGGATATCGCATCGACGCACCAGTTTCTTCTTAGGACTGATTAGCTTTTTGATAATAATGCTTTTTATTTTTCTTGCTATGCAGCAAAGTCAGTGGTACCTTTTAATCATATTTATTGTATTGATGCTGGCTTTTACGTTTTTTCTTTATTACTTATCCAGTCAAAAAAGATGTAATAACAAAAAATCCAAAAATTCATAAACTGGGTATAAGTGAATATATTATCTGCAGAATTCAGGTTGTATTAATTATTTCCTGCCAATAGGTATTTTTTTTTTTGAAACACCTCTGTGAACAATTTGGTTATATCAGACTGCATTCACATCAGCCTGAATAAGACATATGACACGCCGGGTATGCAGAATTGATTCGGGATTAGATTTCATAAAAGTTTGAAATTTTAATATTTAACAGCATTTGGTTGATAAATTTATGAAATAAAAAAATTCCGGTATAATTATTGATTATTTTTGTGTTATGGATAAAGAAAATGCAGGTTTAGTTTTAACTAAAACGTATGAAACAATTAAATAAATATTGGTTGGTATTTATTACACTTATTATCATTGCATGCAACAGCGGTGAGGATGAATATACTATCATCTATGAAAACACACAACACCGTGAAAACAGTATTATGTATGAGTCAGGCAGGCTTATTAGGGTTGATGATGTTTCCGTTGATGTATCCATACCAATAATGATCAGCCTTCTTGACGATTCAATTGATACGCATAGATGGCTTAATATGGAAGCAGAAACATATTGCGAATCCTATGATATAGTTTTTAAGGTTCCCGAATATAAACATTATCCGTATGCACTTAGAAGCAATTTTATTAAATACAGGGATAAAAAAGAAAATGTACACAAATTGGATATATCTGATATTGCAGAGGCCTACAGCGATGGTTTTATCTTGATAAAACCAGAAGATACCACACCCGTTTTTATGCCCCAGTATACTAGTTCCATCCACTTTGATGCCCCTGTTGCCGAAGCTTATTATCAGTTTACCTATGATGATGATAATCCTGACAATATAAATTACACCGCCGAAGATTATGTACGTATGTTTTCAGACATGAAAAAAACCATTAACAAGACGTACAATTTTAATGATATCACCATTCAGATGGGAAGTCGCAATTTTGATTTAGAATTGGAGACAGGCTTAAGTAACCATTCAATTGTCGAAGCCTTTTACACGTTTAAATACATGGTTGAAAATGACCAACCTGAAATGATCGCGCATAATATGGTTTCCTATCCTTTAAAAGTCATTGCAGGAAACGATTCGTATTTCATCAATTCCCCGAAAGCGTTTGTTAAAGAATACAACCGCATTGTAAAAAAAGAACTCAAAAACACGATTGAAAAATCCACGGTATTTAATTTGACACCCGATAAAGCTGGATTTATGCTTAATGACGGAGATGTATATTTTAAAAATCAGAAACAGGAAATCAGGATTACTGTGATAAGAAAGAAATAAAAATGGCGGACGGGTGACAGGGCGGATAACAAATACAACGGAAGATGAAGATGAAGATGGGCGTCGGCAGTTATGAGTCTTTCTTCCGGCTTAGTTGTAATTACAGATTAATCGTTCGGCTTTATGGAAAGAAAATAATTATCTACTGATAAAGAAAATTTTTATGAAAAATTCCATTTTTATTTGTGTTGCCTTGTTGATTTTGATGTTTTCTCATTCGGTTAAAGCACAAAGCAAGTTGACATTACTCAATGGGAAAAAGATCCGTATTGAAAAGTATATGCTGGACACCTCTGCTTCAATGTTTTATTACAAACTGAAATTGCCATCCGGAAAATTAAAAAAACATGCTGTGATGACCGATGACATATTTTCACTGGTTGACAGCACAGGCCATGAACAAATTATATATACGCCAACCGATACCAGTGATCTAAGTGTCGGTGAAATGCGGCATTATGTTAAAGGGTATGGAACGGCAAACAGAGAATACAATCCATGGTGGTCTATGGCAGGAGGATTTGCTGTTGGAGCCGGTGGAATGATGGTATCAAAGAACCCTTTCCTGAGTCCCCTTATTCCTGTGGCTTATGTGGGAACCATTGCGCTGGTAAAACCGGATAAAAGCCGCATTGTATGGGAATATCCGGAATTTGAGGGTGACGAAGACTTTATATATGCATATCAGCGGGCTGCCAGTAATAAAAACCTGAAATACGCCATTATCGGTTCTGCCGAAGGAATAATTGTCGGCGCACTCATCGGAATACTGACCGGCTATTACAATTAGCCATCTGTTTCCTTTGTAAGGGATGTATTTTTCTTTTATGTTTTCTCAATCCTGATCCTGGCGTCAACGGCCACGATTTCTTTGGGATTGCCGAGCAGGGGATTCAAGTCCATTTCAAAGATTTCAGGGGCTGTGTCAACCAGTGCAGCTACACGGGTGATTTGTTCTGCCATCATATTTTCATTGATGCCTTTCTGTCCGCGTGTCCCTTTTAACAACGGGTAAGAATTAAGCCTCTTAATCATGTGTTGTGCTTCTTGTTTTGAAACGGGTGCCAATGCGCTTTGCACATCTTTAAGTACTTCGATAAATATGCCTCCCATGCCACAAAGCACCATGTGTCCGAATTTGTCTTCGCGTTTGGCTCCAATGAAAATCTCTTCACCAAAGTACATTTCAAACATTTGTACAGCGTAAGTGTCTTCAATTTGCATCAACCGCTCATATTCTTTCCTGACCGTGGCTTCATCTTTGACATTGAGCACAACGCCCCCGACATCTGATTTATGTACAGGCCCCACAACTTTCATGACCACAGGAAAACCATAATCTTTTGTAAAGGCCAGTGCTTCATCCACGCTGTTGACAACCTTGTCATTGGCCCGTTTGATCCCTGCTGCATCCAGCAATTTTGCTACATCAACAGGTTCAAGATACCCATCGTCAGCATTTTCTACCACATGGCGTATGCTTTGGGTGTCAATGTCAGGCATATCAATTTTTTCCGGTTGTGGTTTGGGTGTATGATATACTTTGCACAGGGCATCACCAAAGATTTTTTCATCCGGGAAATTGATACGTCCTTTGGCAACGAAATCATCAATTTCATCTTTTACGTTTATCACTGAAGGCAGGATGGGAAATATGGGTTTTTTGCAGGTTTCCATTTTTTCATGTAACAAATCATAGACATCATAAACAGGGCATAGTCCGGGACTGCCAAATATCACAGCCATGCCGTCAATGTTATCAAAATCGTTTTCACAGGCATCAATGATGTGGCCAAGTTGTTCAGCTGTTCCGGTAGCCAGAAAATCAATGGGATTTCCCACAGCAGAACCGGGGAACAATTTTTCAAGCAATGCATCGGCTTTGGGGCCTTCGAGGTGTGGAATTTCCATTCCGCCGTTGCTCAGCGCATCTGTAAGCATTACTGCGGGGCCGCCGGCATGGGTGATGATTGCCATGTTTTTTCCTTTGAGCTGGGGATGCATGAATACAGCTCCCACGCTTGTCAGTTCTTCACGTCCGTAACAACGAACAATACCGGCTTTACGAAACAGAACGTCAACAGCAACATCACTGGTTGCCAATGCCCCTGTATGCGACGAGGCTGCACGGCTTCCGGCTTCTGACCCGCCTGCTTTCACAGCTGCAATTTTACATCCCTTACGGATCAATGAGGATGCATGTTTCAACAACAGGTCAGGGTTGTTTATGTTTTCAATATAAAGCAATTTTACGGGTGATGAAGTACCGGGGTCATAGGTTTCATCCAGGTGGCGAAGCACCTCTTCAACCCCAATCTGCGCTGAGTTTCCTACTGACCATACGCTGGAAAAACTCAATCCCTTGGACACGCCGTTCTCCATAATAAATACAGCCGTAGCGCCACTTCCTGAAATAAAATCTACGCCTTTGGGATCCAATCGCGGAATTGGCGTGGTGAATACGCCATTGTAATCAGGGGTTAACAAGCCGATGCAATTGGGGCCAATCAATGAACCGTTAACTGAATTGACTTTGTCCACTATGGCTTTTTCTATTTGACCTCCTTCTTCGCTTTCCTCACTGAATCCGGCTGACAGAATAATAAATCCACGGGTGTTTTTTTCGTCTGCCAGCAATTTTATGGTATCGTAACAATATTTTGCAGCAATGGCTAATATCGCCACATCTACCTGGGGAAGCTCCTTAGGGTCTTTGTACGATTTTACCCCCTGAACTTCATCCACTTTGGGATTAGCAACGTAAAGTTTTCCCTGATAATTACCGTCAATGATGTTTTTCAGGATTTTTCCTCCGGGTTTTTGAATGTCTTCGGAACCTCCTACAACCACAATACTTTTTGGTTTTAACAATGCTTCGTTGATCATAATATCTTAATTTTTATTTGTATTCATTTAAGGGGACTACTATTCAAAGAAACAAATTTAATGAATAATACCGATAATTTTTAAGGGCAGCGGGAAATTTTTCGTTTTTATAACATGGTATCTGCATACGGCCTTTATCTGCACAGCAGCACGCTGGTGTTTGCAAGCTGTCCGGACAGGAGTTTCCATCCGGTCACTCTGCCGTA
>CAZGPW010000103.1:0-24916 GCA_964527535.1 uncultured Bacteroidales bacterium | reverse complement strand
GGATTTTAACCAGGACCCCATGCCTTTTGCAGGGAACGATACCATCGTTTGTGGTAATCAGATCGACCTTAATGTCGAACACAGCCTGCCCGGAACGATTTTACAATGGTCAGGAAATGCTGATTTTAATCCTGCCACCGGAACATCAACAACTGTAACAGTTGGTACCCCTGGCACTTATGAATTTACCCTTACCGAATATAATGGATCATGCTACGACCACGATAACATACTTGTTACTTTTATTCAGGGGCCTCAACCGACCATCCAAAATCAAATTGATTCAGTTTGTGGACTTACTTATAATCTGAGCGTGCAGAACGTCAATGGAGAAGGGATTTGGACCGTTTATGAAGATGGAAATCAAATTTATCCGACATTTGAAGATGATGAATATCCAAATACACAGGTCACTGTTAGTAACTGGACAGGTACTTTCAGGACAGTTGAATTTGTATGGACAGAAACCAATGCTTACCAGGGTGTAGAATGCAGCAACGATGTGTCGTGTATTATTACCTTTGCAAAAGAAGTATATGCTTTTGCCGGAGCTAACGATGAACCGGAAATATGTGGAAATGAATATACTTTTGATGCTGACACAAGTGGCTTTGGACAACATGCTTATGGTACATGGATTATTCCTGAAGGGGGTACTGGCTATTTTACCCCTGATAAACATGCTCCCGACGCTACGTTCACATTAACATCTATGGGTAGTTTTGGTGGTAATGCACAGGTTACCTTACCTTGTTATTGGATTGTAAGCAACAATGTTTGCAGTGAAATTGACACGATAAACCTTACATTATATAAAAAACCGGATGCTTTTGCCGGTAATAACAATTCTGTTTGTGGCCTGAATTACCAGTTAGGTGCAGTGTTTGATTTACCTGTAGGGTCCCCTGATTATACAGCAGATGGGCATTGGAGTACACTGCCTGATAATCCCAGTGTTTCAAGTTTTGGTGATGCGTATAGTGACACAACAATGGTGCATGTAAATACCCCTGGCATATATGGCTTTATATGGAGGGAAAATAACAGTGTATATACCTCTTGCAATGACCGGGATACTGTATGGATAACCTTCAAAGCCAATCCTGTTATTTCTGCCGGCGATGATTTTGATGTGTGCGGGCCTGAAACTACCCTTGATGCTATCACCGATGGTTTTGATGGTAACTGGTTGCCCGTATCAGGAGTGGTTTTTGATGATGTTAATGATCCGGGTACATCCGTTGAAAATCATGCCGGTTACGGCCCCGTTGAGTTTGTTTGGCAGGAATCCAATGATGAATGTACAAGCCAGGATGCCGTTACTGTTACTTTTTGGCGTAAACCAACTGCCGAATTGGCTATGGACCCGGAAGACACAGCCGTATGCGGACGGTTTTTTCATCTGCGTGCCGAAAATCCCGGCAGTGGTGTAAACGGAAACTGGATTGCCGTTCCCAGCAACAGCGTGGATTTTCAGGATCAGGAATATGATGATATAGTAGAAGTAACCTATTATGGGCATTATGATTTCTATTGGGTGCTTAGCAACCATCCGGATAACGAACCGCCTACATTTTGCTCAGACACATCTGAGCCATGGACAGTACATTTCATTGAAGTCCCACAGGCAAACGCCGGAAACGATACCCTGTTCTGCGGGCTCTCAGGAGTGCTTAATGCTCAGATTTCCACGGAATCAGCCACAGGACAATGGGCTAGATTCAGCACTAACGTTAATTTTGACGATGATACGGATCCCAATACCATCGTAACTTCAAATGTTTACACCGAAGGCAATCCGAATTACGATGCCTTTACACTGGAATGGACAGAAGACAACTACGGCTGTACCGATACCGATGAGATTCTTGTGCGCTTTGCCAGAGTCCCGCTTGCCGATGTCACCATCATCCCGCCGAGGTGTTTAGGCGAACCCGCATCCATCAAAGCCAATGAAGATTATCATCCATTTTACGACTGGGAAATATACAATGGCACGGTTGATAGCATCTGGGATCCCATATCAGATACTACAGGCGAATACCGCCGGCTGGTACACTGGCCAATTACCAGTGAAGACGATACGGTTCACCAAATCAGCCTTCAGATAGAAAGCCACTATGGCTGCTTGTCTGCGATCAACGATACCCTGGTGTTTGAACCCGGTGTGCCGGGCTATGAGTTGGAAATCTTCCCCGACAGCTGTCTGTTGGGCAAAGGCGGGGCCACGTTTATCCCCGACAGCTCAATGACAGGATTCCGCTGGATAGACACAACCGGCCTGGACATTGAAGACCCCACCGATACCATACAGCGGAACATACCTGCCGGCACTTATCATGTTTCGCAGGTGTACCCTACACTCAACCAGGATTATGTGACCTTCTATCAGGAAGTATTCGGCGATGAAATCTGCCGTGATACCTTTGCCATCACAATAGATACCGTAGGCATGATCACAGCCGACTTTGAGATAGCTGCGGATATTGATGTGGATGCCCTCGTTGCCCCCGAAGCAACAGTGTGGTTTAATAACCTCAGCGACGGCGATGAACTGCGGACAAGCAACGTATGGTATTTTGACGACGGCGAATCCGAAACCAACAACGATGAGCAGGTAGAACATATTTATACCGAGCCGAACGATTGTTACGAGCCTTTCCTGGTGGTTTATGCCAGAAATCTTCCCGAATGCCGTGACACAGCCCTCATTGATTGCATAAAAGTTGATGACAGGTCAAATTTGGAGGTGCCGAATATCTTTACCCCCAACGGCGACGGAATCAATGATTTTTTCCAGGTGAAAGCGCAAACGCTTCGGTCTTTTCATGGTAAAATTGTGAACCGCTGGGGCCGTAACATTTATGAATGGGACAACTATGAAGATGAAGAAGCCGGCTGGAATGGCAAACTCAGTGGTGGCAATTATGCATCAACAGGCGTGTATTTTTACATCATCAAAGGTGAAGGTATTGATGGGTATGAATACAACCTGCAGGGGCCATTCCACCTCATCAGAAACAAATAATAAAAAAGCCGGATAAAATTATTTCATTCTTCTTACGGGTTCAATATCCACAATCCCTCCACAGATGTAGCCTGACGTAAATCCGGAAGTTGTTGGCGTGCATCTTCTTTGGTGTCAAAGGCTTTTATAGCCACCCTGTTGAAACCATTATTTGCAGGCAAGATGCTGCAAGTATAACCCATTTCTTCATAGCTTGAAGCAGCATTTATGGCATTTTGTGAAAACATAAAACTACCACCAATGATAAGGTATTTTCCACTTAACTCTGTTAATGAACCAGAATTAAATCCGCTGGAATCGTTTGGATCCGTACTGAATACACGGAATCTTTCGGGAACTGTAACTGAGGCAAAGCTTATATTATCATATTCATCGGGAAATTTGAATTCTGCACGACGGTTAAATTTTCTGGCTTCATTTGTGGCAAGGGGTTTAGCCACAGGTCTGTATTCTCCAAATGACTTGGTAATAATGTTATCTTTTTTGACGCCATTTTCGGTTAGGTATTTTCTGATGGCATCAGCCCTTTTGTGTCCAAGGCCGATATTATAGGTTTCTGTTCCAATATGGTCGGTGTGGCCATGAATTTCAATTTCAAATCTTGGTTTCTTTTTCATAAAATCGGCAAGTTTATTGAGGTTTTCCTCATATTGGGATTTTATGTTGCTCTGGTCAAAATCAAAAAAGACAGGTTCTATTACCAGTTCTTTTTGTGCAGTCCCTTTTTCTTCTGTTGTATCAGTTTGTACTTCTTCCTCCTCTATTTCTTCGTGCAGTGCAATTTCTTCACCTTCCTCTTCAATAAACTGGGTTGTGTCTTTTTCTACTTGCACCTCTTTTTCCACCTCTATCTCTTCATGCAGAGCAATCTCTTCTGTTTCTTCTTCCACAACTTGGGTTGTATCCTCAGCTTCCTGTTTCATTGCTAATTCCTCTTCTTCCATTTCTTTTAATGCTAATTCTGAAGCATTCAGATAAACATCAATTGGATATTCAATTTCAGTGAATCCTTCAGGCACTTTAACCTCTATAATTTGGTTTTGAATTCTCTTCGAACTCATAGCAACAAGTGTGATATCATCAGCATACAAGTTTTTTATGACAAAACTTCCGTCTTCTTCTGCGCTGTGTATTGATATAGTATCCCCTGTTTCATTATCAATGGCCGCAATTTTCAGATCAACAGGTATTTCATTGTTAAGTTCAGGGATATAAATACGACCTTTCAAAGTAACAAGTTGTTCTTTGGGAGGCATTCTGAGGCTAAAGCAATCAGACCCACTGATGCCTTCCCTGCGAATATTACTGTTTTGCGGGCAATAAATAAAAAGATCATGGAAACTTACAATATAAGCCAGATCATTACCTCCGGTATTGTATGGATAACCAAGATTGATGGGGTCTCTCCATTTATTCCTTATTGAATCATATATCGACACAAACATATCAAAACCACCCATATTATCATGTTTCTCGCTTCCAAAATACAATTGATTTTCTTTTTCAAGCAAAAAAGGTGTTTCTTCATGCATTTCAGTATTAAACACATCCCCCAGGTTTTTTGGTTCTCCCCACTGACCAAGATTATTACGTTCGGAAAGGTACAAATCAAGATCCCCAGATCCACCCCTGCGTGCTGATGTAAAATAAAGCCTTGTTTCATCTTTATTCATTACAGCATGGGATTCCCATTTGTTGGTATTGATATTTTTGTTCAGTTTTTCAGCTTTTTGCCATTGACCATCTTTAAATTCAGACATATAAATATTACCGTCATCTCCATCATCTTTAACCAGTAATAGCTTTGTACCGTCATAAGAAATTGATGTTGGCATGGCAAATCCATTTACACCCAAATCATCTGAAATATTCTGCGGTGATGTCCAACCGTCATTTGTCCAGGTTGAAAAATAAATATCATCTACAGGAAAGCTATATAAATCCCTGTTAATGTTAATATCAGGGGGATATATGTTTTGATCCCCTATGGTATATACAAAAACAGAATCATTTCCGCTAACAACAGGACATTTCAAATGAAGGCCTTCAGGAACGTCAACATCAAAATTGAACTTTTCCACCTGAAATTCTTCTGGGGGATTATTAATCATAAATTCACAACTGGATATTTCCCTGTCTATCAATTTTTTATTAACACCTTCAATGTTGTAACTATCATACGATTTGTATTTTTTAAAATGACTCAGGGCTTCATCATGGTGAGAGAGTAAACGGTAAGCCACTCCAAGAAAATATTCGGTTTCAGGAGGCGCCTGGCTTTCTCTGAAATTGTCATTGTAATTATTTGATATGTTTTCTGCTGCTTTTTCCAGGTATTTGATTGCTGTTTCAACACCATCTATTTCCTCATCGTGCAAATAACAATAACCTATTTTGAAAGCATAATTTGCATTGTTTTCATCTTTGTCCAGCAGCATATTGTAATTAATACGTGCATTCCGATAATCATGTACCATTAAACTTTGTTCCGCCTCTTTCCATAGTTGTCTATCACTCTGGGCATTTAACGTTACCACGGTAATCATAAGGCAACAAAGCACAAACATGGCTTTACTAAAATATGCCTTCTTTTGAATTATATTCAACACCATAATCATTGGCTTCTATATTTGCTCTTAAAATTATGAAAGGATGCTTTTCTAAAATCCTTTATGTTAACAAATTATAAACACAGGATTGTTTATAATTCAAATCTCAAAGAAGGATCATGTTAAAAATTAATAAATATTATAAAATAAGCATAAAAAATGTATGTTATATGTTAAAATGTTATAATTAAAAAATTATAAACATGTTGTGTTTATAATTTTAAAAATGATTATTAACTTTGTTAACTTTGTCTTTAACCTTAATTTTTATCCCCCATTGTATATGCCCATAAAAACACAAAAAACATTGCAGCTTAGCCCCAGAAAACAAGGCTTCCACCTCATTACCGATGAAATTATGCAGAAGATAGATACTTTGCCTGAACATGGTATGATGCATGTTTTCATTAAACATACCTCAGCAGGACTGACTTTAAATGAGAATGCATGCCCTGATGTGAGGAAAGATTTACATAATTATATTCAACAACTTGTGCCGGAATCGTCTTCCGATTATTTACATATTGCTGAAGGTGCTGATGATATGCCGGCTCACATTAAAGCTTCCCTTATTGGCCACTCTGTTAGTGTCCCCATAATAAATCATAAACCTTCGCTTGGTACATGGCAGGGAATTTACCTTGGCGAATTCCGTAAAAACCCTGGCGCAAGGCAAATAATCATTAGCATTATAGAGTTTTAACAGGGTTTGTTTAGAATAACGTGTTATTTTGAACAAAAGTAAACAGTGGGTAACATGCATCTTAAAAGAAGTCCCCTTAATAGCTTACCAACTACTCCTTGCCAACTTCCACCTTTTTCCGGCAACCGGCGGATTGAATAAATATGCATGTTACTACGCCAATCCACACTATAGGCTTTAATTTTACCTTAAACCATTTGCGGATTTAAGGTTATTATCTATTGTGACAATAATGTTGCATGGCATTAAGTTTTTAACGGAATTTTTCTATCTTCGTAAAATCGAAATTAAAAAATTAAAAAATTAGACATATGCAAAAATTATTATTACTTGGAGATGAGGCAATTGCACAAGGTGCAATTGATGGAGGAATGTCGGGATGTTATGCCTACCCCGGTACCCCTTCGACCGAAATAATGGAATACGTTCAGCAATCAAAACAAGCCGCAGAAAAGGAAATTCAAAGAACATGGTCAGCCAATGAAAAAACTGCGGTTGAGGCAGCCATTGGCATGTCCTACCACGGAAGAAGGGCCATGGCATGCATGAAACACGTCGGACTTAATGTGGCTGCCGATGCTTTTGTTAACGCATCCATAACCGGAGTAAATGGGGGCCTTGTTATTCTTGTTGCAGACGATCCCAGCATGCATTCTTCACAGAATGAACAGGATTCAAGGTTTTATGGTGATTTTGCCATGATTCCTATTCTGGAACCCGCCAATCAACAGGAAGCTTATGACATGACTTATCATGCGTTTGAATTATCTGAAAAATTCAATGTGCCTGTATTGATAAGAATAACTACACGGCTGGCGCATTCACGTTCTGGTGTTGAACGGCAAAAAGAAAAAGCCCAAAACAAACCATCCCTGCCCGATAATCCACGGCAATTTGTTCTTCTACCTGCTATTGCAAGGAAAAATTATAAAAGATTGCTTGAGCTGCAGCCGGCATTAAAACAAGACAGCGAAACTTCCGGTTACAACAAGTTTTACGAAGGGAAAGACAAAAAATTAGGCATCATAGCCTCTGGCATTGCCTACAATTATGTCATGGAAAATTATCCCGATGGTTGTCCGTACAACCTGTTGAAAATCTCTCATTACCCCTTGCCACGTAATCACATGAACAGATTAAAAGAAGAATGTGATGAACTGATAATCATTGAAGAAGGGTATCCGTTCATTGAGAACATGGTGCGTGGGTTTTACGATGATGGCATCACAATACATGGCCGCCTCAATGGCAGCCTGCCCAGAGACGGCGAACTAAACCCCAACCTGGTAGCTGAAGCCCTGGATATTGACATAAAGAAGGGAAGCCCTGTTCCGGACCTGGTATCTCCAAGGCCTCCGGCACTATGCCCCGGATGTGGACACCGGGATGTATATCACGCATTAAATGAAGCCCTGAAAGAATACGGAGAAGGGCGTGTATTTTCTGACATTGGTTGTTATACCCTTGGTGCTTTGCCCCCGTTTAATGCCATCAATTCATGCGTTGATATGGGAGCGTCTGTGACCATGGCTGTTGGCGCTGCAGATGCCGGATTAGTTCCCTCTGTGGCCGTTATCGGTGATTCCACATTTACACACAGTGGTATGACAGGTTTGTTGGATGCAGTGATTAAAAATTCTCCCATCGTAGTAATCATTTCTGATAATTCAACCACAGGGATGACCGGTGGTCAAAAATCCCATGCCGAAGGACGGCTTGTCCAAATCGTAAAAGGGCTTGGTGTAGCTGAAGACCATGTTCATGTGATGACACCATTAAAAAAACACCATGAAGAAAACGTTCAGATCATGAAAAAAGAGCTTGAATATAAAGGTGTGAGTGTGCTTATTCCACAAAGGGAATGCATAGTAAACGCTGCAAAAAAGAAACGTGCAGCAAAAAAGGCAAAAAAATAATTTAACATAAAAAACAGTATATCATGAAACGCGATATTATTTTAGCCGGAGTAGGCGGTCAGGGGATTTTAACTATTGCAGCAGCAATCGGAACTGCCGCTCTTAATAAAAACTTGTATTTAAAACAAGCCGAAGTGCATGGCATGAGTCAACGTGGTGGTGATGTACAATCCAACTTGCGTATTTCAGACCAACCCATTCATTCGGATTTGATTACACAAGGTAGGGCAGATATCATCCTCTCTGTAGAACCTATGGAAGCACTCAGGTACCTGCCGTTTCTCAGTCCATCCGGTTACGTTATTACAAACATTAAACCCTACAAAAACATTGAAAATTACCCGGATGAAGATGAGATCATGAAAAACATTGATAAATTAAACAATAAGGTAGCCATCAATGCTGACAAAATTGCTAAAGAAGACATCGGCTCTTCCAGGGCGTCAAACATTGTTATGCTAGGTGCCGCCGCTCCATTTCTGGGTTTTGAGCTTGATGAACTTGAATCAGCCATCAAGCAGCTTTTTGGCAGAAAAGGAGAAAAAATTGTTGACATGAACATTAAAGCCTTGCACGCAGGAAACAAATTTTCTGAAGAAAACAAATAACGCGACGGAAGTAAGGTTCAATTGTTAACCTAAGGTTTTTATGATTGTATTCAAGCGATTCCCGCGACAGTTCTGGGTAGCCAATACCCTGGAACTTTTTGAACGCTGGGCATGGTATGGGATGTTTATGGTCCTTGCCTTATACCTCACCGGTTCCCGCGATACCGGCGCACTTGGTTTTTCACAGGAACAAAAAGGCCTGATGATGGGAGTTGTGGTTGGTACACTGTATTTAATGCCTGTTTTTACAGGCGCCATTGCCGACCGCGTTGGTTTTAAGCTTACACTTATTCTGTCGTTTTCTTCCATGGCAGCAGGTTACGCCATGATGGGCATTGTTCATTCTTTTCCCATGATGTTTATTGCATTTTTTATCACTGCCATTGGTGCCGCCCTTTTTAAGCCCATTATATCTGCTACCATTGCAAAAACAACCACAGATAAAACATCATCCATTGGGTTTGGCATTTTTTACATGATGGTTAACATAGGTGCTTTTATTGGACCCCTCTTTGCCGCACAGGTAAGGCAACCGGGTTGGCAATACGTGTTTTTTTCCGCATCGGCAATTACCTTACTGAACATGCTGATTACACTTTTTTTGTTTCGTCCTGAAAAATTGAACAAAACTGAAAAAGTGCCACTGAAAGAAGAGGTAAAAAAAATCATGAAAAACATCGGAACCGCACTTTCCGACCTTAAATTTGTTCTTTTTTTGCTTATTGTAGTCGGATTCTGGACAATGTACAATCAATTGTTTTTTACCCTGCCCACATTTATTCATGATTGGATGGACACATCCATAGTGTATGATAACATCCATGATTTTTGGCCGTGGCTTGCCAATGCTATTGGGACCAACGAAGGCACCATTGCACCGGAAGTGATGACTGATTTGGATGCATTGTACATTATCATATTTCAGCTTATGGTGTCCTGGGGAGTGATGAAATGGCGGCCTGTCAACGCCATGATGACCGGTTTTTTGATATGCGCCGTTGGCCTGGGATTAACTTTTATGCAACACAACCCCATGTACTTGTTCATTACCATATTGATTTTCGGAATAGGTGAAATGGCCGGCAGTCCAAAAATAACCGAATACATTGGGAAAATTGCCCCCCGTGATAAAATGGCACTGTATATGGGCTGTTCCTTTATTCCCATGGCAGGAGGGAATTACCTTGCCGGATGGTTGTCGGGAGGTGTTTACGGCCGTTTATCCGATAAAGCGATTTTACTGCAAAATGAACTTGCAGAAAGAGGATTCAACCTTCCGGAACTGTCAGAATCGTTTACAAAAAATGACCTGTATGCATTCGGGATGGATAAACTCAACATGAGCAGTCAGGAAATGACAACGTATTTGTGGAATACATACAATCCTTCCTCTGTCTGGATAATTTTTACATCCATTGGTGTGTTTTGTTTTTTAATGTTGTTCCTCTATGACCGCTTTATTTTAAAAAAACAGTAATTCGGGTTTATAATCATGTCGTATAATATGACTATCCTCATCTTCGCCTTAAAGAGAATTACTACCTTTGTAAAAAATACATTCATGGTATGATACGCAGAAAACCGGATTGGTTGAAAATAAAATTACCCAAAGGGGAAAATTACCATTTTGTCAGTAATATAGTACACAAGCATCACTTACATACGATATGTAAAAGCGGCAAATGTCCCAATATCGGCGAATGTTGGGGAAATCGCACAGCCACATTTATGATACTTGGCGATATATGCACCCGCTCATGTAAATTTTGCAACACCAAAACAGGACAACCCTTGCCTCCGGATGACAGCGAACCTGATAAACTCGCCCGTGCTATTAAGCTGATGAAGCTCAAACACGCTGTGATTACATCTGTTGACAGGGATGATTTAGCTGATAAAGGAGCATCACACTGGGCTGCTTGTATTAAAAAAGTGTACCAGGTAAATCCCGGAACCACGATGGAAACACTTATACCAGATTTTGAAGGGAATCATATTTTACTGGATAAAATCATAGCGGAAAATCCAGACATTGTCAGTCATAACATGGAAACAGTGGAAAGATTAACACCCCAGGTGCGTTCCCACGCCCGGTACAAAACCAGCCTGGAGGTTATCCGTTACCTGTCGGAAAATGGAATTCGTAGCAAATCAGGCATTATGGCCGGACTTGGGGAAACCAACGATGAAATTTACACAACCATGGATGACCTTGTCGCTGCCGGATGTGAAATTCTTACCATTGGGCAGTATTTACAACCCACGGTAAATCACCTGCCCGTTGACCGGTATATCACACCACAAGTTTTTGATGAAATGAAGCAAACAGGATTGGAGAAGGGATTTACATTTGTGGAAAGCGGCCCCCTGGTCAGGTCTTCCTATCACGCTGATCAACAAGTCTAAAGATTCTCATTATGATGCAGGGTAAATTTGAAGATTGGGGCATGATTGATTATCACTCAGCGTGGGAAAAACAAAAGGATGTATTCAACCGTGGCATCCGTCAACGAAAAACACAACAATACCTTGGTTTTTCAGACACATTAATATTATGCGAACATCCACACGTTTTTACACTAGGCCGCAATGCCAACAAAAACAATCTGCTTCTCACGGATGATGAATTGCAGGCCAAACACATCAAACACATCAGAATTGACAGGGGGGGAGATATTACGTATCATGGCCCTGGCCAGATAGTTGGATATCCAATCATTAACCTGAAAAACCATGGATTTTATACCAAAGAATACATCCATAACATCGAAGAAGTTATTATCCGGTGTTTGGATGATTACAACATAAAAGGAACGCGGTTAGAAAATGCCCCGGGCGTATGGCTTGACATGAAAATTCACGGAGAAACCTTAAAAATAGCAAGCGTTGGTGTACGTGCCAGCCGGTTTATTACCATGCATGGTTTTGCTCTCAATGTAAATCCGGACATGTCTTATTATGAGCACATTAAGCCATGCGGATTTAACCATGAAATAATGACCTCTATGGAAAGCGTATCCGGAGGAAAAATCAATACAACAGACGTAAAGTTGAGCTTAAAAAAGCATTTTTCTGCCGGTTTTAATCTTGACTTGCAATAATTTCCTTATAGACTCAACATTTTATACCGCAGTGAACGCAACTTGGTATTACCTGACAACCGTTACAATTCCGGTAATATCTTCCAGTCCTTTAAAAGGTCTGATCACGTAAACATAAGAACCTGTCGGAACGGGTTTGCCGTTGTAAGTGCCGTCCCATGGTTCAGTGCCGGCACCGCCTTCATAAAGCAATTGCCCCCAGCGGTTGTAAACATCAATCGTGGCTTTGGGATAAAATTCAAGGTTTTCTATTATCCAGGTATCATTTACACCATCGTCATTAGGTGTAAATACATTTGGTATTTGCAAACAATTTATATCCCCCTCTCCAAGGAAAATTTTCGTTACTTCAGTAAAGCATCCATGGACATCTGTGATGGTAAAGTAGTATTCGCCCGCTGATAATCCTGTAATATAAGCAGTATCAGAGCTGTTGTTTTCCCATTCGTAAATGTATGGAGATGTTCCTCCACTTACTTCGAATTCTATACTGCCATTATCTCCGCCATAACAGGAGGGATCAGAGGCCTTATAATCCACATCAAAATTTGCAGGATAAACAACAATTTCTGCATGTGATGTGTCTCCGCAGACATCTGTCCCTGTATAACCGTAGCTTACATCATGAACTCCTGCACCGGCAGCACCGACATCAAAAATACCATCGGGATCAACGTATGTACCTGACCACACTCCTCCTGGATTAAGGCTTTCAAGCTGAACATTAAAATCTCCATAACAATATGGGCCTGCATCCAGTATTTCAGCGCTGACTTCTTCATAAACGGTTATGGTGATTTGATCGGATCCAAAGCATGGGCCATTCGAAACTTCATAGGTAATGGTGTTGTCTCCAATGCTTGCCTCTGATGGACCAAAAGTCCCTTGTACTGAATCGGTTATGCCGGGTCCAGTCCAGATTCCACCTGGTGTTGCGGCTGTCAGGGTATCTGCTGCATCATACTGACAAAATGGACCTGCAGGGTTTATCGTTGCATCAGGGGTGGAAGATACAGAAACATCGGTAACATCAAAATTTGTACATCCATTTATGTCTGTCACAGTTACAGAATACTGTCCACTATCATCAGTTGTTACCGATATCAAATCCGGGTTTTGATCTGTGGAACTAAAACCATTGGGGCCTGTCCAGTTATAGGATACGCCATCACCACCGGTTTCTGTCAAATGTACATCCTCGCCATCGCAAACAGGCGAATTGCTGCTGACAACAACTGAGGGCAGGGGTAATACCGTGAGTTCGTATAATTGCTGTGCACTTACGCACGGGGAACCAAGGGGGTTGTTTGTTGTCAGTGTAATTGTTACGGTACTGCCTGCATCGGCAGCATCGGGTGTATAAGTAAACTCAAAAGGTGATGATGTGAAATTGCTTGCATCCAATGTTCCGCTTCCATCGTGGGATAAATCCACTTCCGTGGCACTCCCGCCAAAGCTGTTGCCGCTTACCGTTACCGGTGTTGTCCCGCAGGTACTGTCTGAGGTGGAACTTAGCGTCAGGGTAGGGGAGTCTGTACAGCCGCAATCAAGATTCTCAGGGCTTCCCTCTGCTGTACAGCCGGTCGTAACATTCATTACCGTGACAGTGTATAATCCATTATCCAGCGGGCCAAAACTTGTTGATGCCTGATAACTGCCATCTATGGAGTATTCGTAATCTCCACCTGTGGGCGATGTAACCGTTATGATGCCCGCATCTTCTCCGCCTGAGCAATCAACGTCAACAGCAGGTGCAGCCGGGGATGGATTCACATTTACAGTGATGTTGTCTGTGTTGGTACATCCGCTGGCATCGGTAATGGTAACTGTATAAGTTCCATCAGCTGCCGTAGTGGCTGAGGTAATTGTTGGGTTCTGGGCGGTTGATGTGAAACCATCGGGGCCGCTCCATGACCATGAATTGGCATCGCCACCGGTTTCTGTCAGGTTGATGTCTTCGCCTTCGCAAACAGGGCTATTGCTGCCTGCAATTGCATCGGGAACATCACTTACGGTTAGCTCATAGGTGTCTGTTGCACTTGTACATGGTGACCCCAGCGGGTTGTCGGTAGTAAAAGTGATGGTTACCAGGCTGCCTGCATCAGCGGGGGCCGGCGTGTAGGTGAAATCAAACGGTGACGATGTAAAATTGCTTGCATCCAGTGTTCCGCTTCCATCGTGAGACAAATTCACTTCGGTAGCGCTGCCGCCAAAGGTGTTGCCGCTTACGGTTACCGGGTTGGTTCCACATACAGCGCCGGATGTGGAATTCAGTGTCAGTGTAGGCGGGGTGGCGCAACCACAGTTAAGATCAATGGGTGCGCTTTCTGCGGTACAGCCAGTTGTTGTGTTCGATACCGTTACAACATAAGTACCATTATCAAGGGAACCAAAACTGGCGCTTGACTGATAACCGGTGCCAATGTCATATTCGTAGTTAGCGCCGGTGGGGCTTGTTACGGTGATGATGCCATTGCCTTCACCGCCGGAACAATCAACATCTGCAACCGGGGTTGCCGGTAAAGCATTGACTGTTACATCCACAGCATTTGTGTTTGTACAACCATTGACATCTGTGACTTCTACTGTATATGTACCGCTTGCAGCAGTAGTGGCTGATGTGATGGTTGGGTTTTGGCCTGTTGATGTAAAACCATTGGGGCCGCTCCATGACCATGAATTGGCATCGCCACCAGTTTCTGACAGGTTGATGTCTTCGCCTTCGCACACAGGTGAGTTGCTTCCGGCATTGGCTGTTGGGATAGGATTTACAGTGACTGTGGTTGATACACAAGGAGATGTGCCACAACCATTATCATAATTTACATAGTAGGTTTCTGATGATGTTAATGTTTCATTTACCGTTACAGGATTTCCGGTACCTATAAAAGTTCCCCCGCAACTGCCGGTGTACCAATAAACATTTTCGCTTGCCAGGGTTTCACTGGAGGAAGCGGTAAGTGTGATGTCTGTTGATGTACCTGAACATACCGATGAAGGGCTGGCTGATGCATTATCTATGGTAACTGTACCGGGGTTCACGGAAAATTCCATGATCGCTCTTGCCTGTCCCGTCCCCGAATCATACGTGTCATCAAAATAGGCACCACTTCCGGGGTCTTGAGTGGTATAAGTAGCTGATTCGGTTGACCCTGTAGCATAAAGCCGTCCATCCGGCTTATCCAGGGCAAGCCTTTGAAAATAAATATCACTTTCTTGTAAATAACTGGCCCATTGAATACTAAAATTCTCATCCATTTCCAGGATCATATAATTGTATTCGGTTGTGTTGGCGTTATCAACATTGTATGAGCCTGACAAGCTGGTGGTTGGAAAATCTTTGGTCTGGAACAATAAGTATTCATAATTACAATTGCCCTGGGCCTGATCCTGAAGGTAATTAGATTCACCATCAACACCGAAATAAGTGGAATGTAACATTACGCCATTATTATCAAACCTTGCGTAAATGCCACAACCGGGATCTCCTCCCATCCCATCATTGAGCCCGGAGGGAGGTGTTCCCTGATAATAAGCACCACCACCCTGATCATATGTATAGATATTTGTACTTCTTGTGGTTGATGTTATTATCACATCATCATTGTCATTAACATCTATGTTGGAATAGGATAAACCTTCCAAACCGTCTCCACCGTAAAACGTACTCCAGACCAAATCACCACTAGTGTTAAATTTGGATATTCCCATATCCGAATTACCTACATAGGTGTTATCAAAATATGCACCACCTCCGGGATCCTCAAATATCATAGCACTTGCACTGCTTGAGCGAGAGAACATAAACATATTATCATTGCTGTCAAAAACTATGCCCATGGGGTCTGTGTAGCCGGCACCACCAAAAAATGTCCCCCAAATCTGGTTGAGGTCAGAATCAAACATATAAATAAATATATCGCTGTCTCCACCATGTGTAGCTTGATTATAAGCTCCGGAACGACTCATCACATCGGGGGTAACACTCCAATCATAGTTAAAGGAAATGACAGCCACATTACCCTGACTATCCACACTTAAACTATGGTAATCATAACTTTTCAAATAGGTTGAATGTACCATTTCTCCTGTGGCTATGTCAAATTTGGATAAAAACCCGCAGGAACTTCCCGGATAGGTTTCATAATATGCACCCCCGCCCTGGTCAGTAAGCGGAAAATCATTGCTGTCGGTGTCGCCACATATATATAAGTACCCGGCATGGGTATCCATACCGTGGTCATAATAATTGCTTTGAGCTCCATCATCTCCACCTAAATAAGTTGACCACAACAGATTACGATCCGGATCAAATTTGGCAAAATAAATATCCAGTCCGGAGGTATGATAATTGGGATCGTAATAAACAGACCCTCCCGGGTTGGCTAATGGCAAATCCGCTGTATAGGTATTCAACTGCATGAAAAAATTACCATTTTCATCCACTATGCTGTTTCCCCTGATACATGAGACTGAGCCGTCAGTGGTATTCTCAAAAAAAGTGGACCAGGTTAATGTAGGGTCTATAATTATTGTGTTTTCAACCTTAGTGAGGGCTTCGTTTTCAAAGTCAAAGCCAAAGGTGTTTGAACCATATAATGTAAAGCCAACATTTACAGGTTCATTATTATCTTTATAATAGGATTCAGGTATCACTTCATTATATTCGCAAATTTCATTTTTAACAAATAAATTTCCTTCCCTTATTTCCAATGGTTCTGTTCCGTTGTACGTTAGCTTTATATCAGAAATATCAGCCCCCTGGTGCAGGATTATATCATATTTAATTCCCTTTTTATCAATTTTAAAAACCATATCAATGTTGGGGTATATATTTTCATATTCCACCTTTTGAAACACCGGCACATTTCGTATTCCTTCAGGGCAATGACCTAAATAATAATTGATTACATGGTCAAGGGGGTCGAGGTAGCTCATTTTTGGCTCCAAAGCATTTTCAAACTCAAGATCAATTCTTTGCTGCCTGATTCTTAATTCAAGCATTTCGGCAGCAGCAATATTGCCTTCCTTGCGTTTTTTGAGGCTTTCAGGGGTTTCTTCTTTTTCAAACCGGTAAAAGGCATACACCACTTTATGCTTAAAGAAGAACAATTTTGCATTTTGATTTTCATAAGTAAACAAAACATCATCACGTTCGTTTCCTTTTTCATCAACTACCTGTCCTTTATTTTCTACGAATCCTGTATTCCCATCCTCAAAGGCCATTAGAGGTTGGATTAGTGAAAAAATCATAAAACATACAGGTACAATAAAGAGTTTAAATTTTATCTTCATGATATTTTATTTTTTAAATGAGTAACAGTGCAATATATTCATCCAACATATGCACCAAAGATAAAAAAAACTGTGTGAAAAAATAAAAAAATTATTGCTGTGGTTAAACACTTGTAAGGTTTTTACCCATAGAAAGCGGTTAATCTTTTAAAAATAAAGTTTTACTGCAAACTTAGTGGAAAACCAGGAATATCTAATGCTAAAAAGTTAGGTGTAATGTTGTCGGGAGTCGGGAGTTATGAATACTTCTTCTGACTCCGGTCTCCGGTCTCCGGTCTTCAGTTATTAGACTAAAATACCTTTAATGCTTGTATCATTTACAAAAATTTTACGGCAAATCCCGTAATGCAGTTTCTGATTTTCAATCCTCTGCTACAGGAGCATGCAAAAATACTTTTTTGTTTATTTGATTATCCAGCTTTGACGCCCAATTAGCATAATCCTGCTGTTTCCTCACCGGCTGATAATTCAAGTTATAAGGTTTCTCACAATACACAAGGCGGTACAAGTTATGCAAAACCAAATAATCCATCCCGGCGTATTCAAATTGTTTGGCACCACGCCATGTTGGTGCATCCTGCGGCCAGATAAGCCTTGATGAGGTGCTCCAGTACACACTGTAATGTTCCCTTGTTGTATCAGAAAACGGGCCATCCGGAGGTGCGTTCTGCAACACATCGGCAAACCATGTACTGTCTTGTGTCCACATGCTTGTGCCCGGGTGATAGAGTGTTTTCAGCTTATCCTGATTCAGCAAATAATTCGTCAATATATAATACCGGTAACGATGCTTCATCCCGATTTCCCTTAACGAAAAAAACACAGGGGCATGTTGCCCGTGGACATTTCCAAAAGCTGCAAGGGAGCGTGTTTTGTTATCATCCCAGTTTCTTGGCAAAGCAATAGCTGCACCGAGGGGTAATTTCAGCTCTTTATAATAAACGGTTTGAAAAAGCCATTTAAGAAACCCTGAATTCGAGTTTTCAAACGCTAAATCACAGCGTCCGGTAATCTTTTCGACGGTTTGGGTAAAACCATGAGCATTGACCATAACACCCATGTCATTGCCTGATCCTTCACGTACAGGTTTTTCGGTTACAGGGTTATTGATGTACCAGCGGGTGCTTAGTATTTTGAACGCTTCCACAGGGGTCACTTTTCCCATATTAAACCAGGGCTTATAAACAACAGCAGCCTGTTTTTTATCCTGACATACTGTTTGCAGCAAACGCAGGCTTAAATCCTCAACCCAGGTTTTAAAATCCACAACATCCCTGATCCAAATGCCTTTGTCCTCCAAATACTGAGGGATCATATTGTTAATAAAATTCACGGGTATATCACCCACATATTCTTTATCCAGGTAATGGCCTGTCACAGCCAAAGCTTCTAATAAATGTATAATGACATCCTGGCTCATTCCCTGCAGGGGAATCGTTCCTTCCTGAAATATTGATCTGTATTTGTTTGTTTTAGTCAAAGTTTCATTGGGATTTCCCAAATCAAAGCCAAAATGCTTGTGATTTGACATCCAAAAACCAAAACTGACATCGTCTCTGATCATGAACCCATTAATATCACCGGGGTAATAAATATATTCCCTTATGGAGTCTCCATCATGCAGTATCTTTTTATCATGATACACCCTGAGGTTATATTCGGAATAAAGATCAAGTCGTTCCAAAGCGAGAAAAGTATAAAACAAGGCTGCAAGCGATGAGGTATAATCCTGTCCGTTGCGTTTTAACAATTCAATCTCGGTTACCAGCAACATAATATAATTGTTGAAATTGCTGTTTCCGTCACTCCAGCTCAGGTGATTGTAGCCCCATTGATCGCTGAACCTGTCAACGGCGGGAATGTTTACACCGTAATGTTCAACGTTCGGACTGACCACGACAAATTCATTCTCAAGCCGCTCCCGGTAATGATTGTATTTTTCCATCAAAGCAACATGCGTGTTCTGCGCCCTGCTATTCATGCTAGTAATAATAAACAACAAGCTTATAAAACCTATAATCAATTTATTTAGCATCTACCTGTATTGTTGGTTCAACACCCAGTTTTTTCCTGATGGCATTACGCATTTCGTGTATGCATTTATGTACTTTCTCCAATGTCCAGTCGCCCGGCATGACAACATGAAAAGTAAGCTCTTCATGGTCTCCATAAGTGTGCAGATGAAAATGATGTGACAAGGCATCAAAGCCTGCGGTTTCATTTACTATATTTCTTACCTCCGTAATCAATTTTCCATCAGGTTTCTTTCCAAGGATAACATCAATGGCTTTCTGAACAATTTCCCAGGCGGTGTAAATGATCAAAACAGAAACCACAATCCCTAAGGCTCCGTCTATCCACCACGCGTATTTTTGGAGGGCAATGCCAGCCAATATAACAAGCGATGAAATGGCATCGCTCCTGTGGTGCCATGCATCCGCTTTCAGGGCCAGGGAATCCAGTTTTTTGTAAACATACAACGCATACCTGGCCATGCCTTCTTTGACCAATATGGAAACCACCGTTGCAATTATGGCCAGGGTACCGAAATCTGCACTCTCTTTCGCGATCAGTTTCTGCACTGCTTCCACACCAAAATTCAACCCCACCAAAAACAAGATAACGCCAATGATGATTGACGCAATCAAACGAAACCTGCCATGGCCGTAGGGATGAGTCATGTCCGGCGGCTTGTTGGCAAATTTGTAAAAAACAATCAACACAACTGAAGATGCCGAATCACTCAGGGTATGCCATGCATCAGCCATCAACGCTACACTTCCGCTAATAATGCCTGCCCATAACTTCAACCCAAACAGGAAAACATTACCAATGATGGCAAGCCACCCTGCAACCATTGCTTTTTTATACGATTTTTTTACGGCCATTTGTCAGCTAAATTATGGAGAATTTAGTAAAATCATTGTAAATTTATGATTTTTACCCGGCAAAATCAATTTAAATACAGAAAAAATTTGCTAAATTTACACCTTTAATTCTCGTCATAAATACAATTTTCTGAGAGAATGTTAAAAACATTCCTTACGATGTTATAAAAGCCCTGTGTATATGAAAACACTCGCAGCATTAACTTTATCTGTATTTTTTGTTTGTCATTTGTACGCACAAAACATTATCCTCTTGCATACGAATGACATACACTCCAAGCTGAATGGCTATTCGCCCGAAATTGAATATTCACCCTTAACAACCGGTGATGATAAAACCCGGGGTGGTTTTGCCAGGATCGCAGCTATCATAAAGGAAAAAAAAGCCCAACATCCGAATGATATTGTACTTCCCGTGGATGCCGGAGATTTTTTGATGGGATCACTTTTTCACCCGCTTGAAAAAACCACCGGCTTTCAATTGGGTTTAATGAAAGAAATGGGTTATGATTATGTCGCTATAGGAAACCATGAGTTTGATTATGGCCCGGCAACACTTGCACGGATTATTAATCAGGCAAAGCAAAAAGGGCCAATTCCACAATTACTCCTGACAAATATAGAATTTGATGACAAGGATGACCAGGATAACGAACTCAAGGCGCTTTTTGATGAAGGAACCATCAAAAGCTACGTTATACACAAAGAAAAAGGGGTAAACATAGCTTTCCTTGCCATCTATGGAGAGGATGCAGTTGAAGTGCAACCCTATTTAGCCCCTGTAACCATGTCAAATCCTTACAGGGCAGCAAAAAAAACAGCTAAAGCACTCAAAAAAAACGGCAAAGCGGATGTTGTCATTGTCCTCTCACATTCAGGCATCAAAAAATCCGGTGACAAATGGGAAGGCGAAGACATTAAACTGGTTGATAAGGGCCACAAATACATAGATGCGGTGATCAGCGGACATTCTCATTCCACAACAAAAGAAGCCATTATAAGCAATAACACCCCTGTGGTACAAACCGGTGCAGGAGGTCAAAACCTTGGATGTCTTTTGTTTATGCAGGAAAACAATGGTTATTCTTTCTCTGATTTTCGGCTTATCCCTGTCGATGATAATGTCCGGGGTTTAAAATCAATACAAACACAAATAAACAAACAACAGGATTTGGTGCAGGAAGTATTGCTGGATACTTTTGGCATTGAGTATGAACAACCGGTTTTTGAGACAAATTTTGAAATGGCTTGCGATGAGAGTGGGAATCTTCATCTTTCCACATTAGGGCCATTTTTAGCGGATGCCATTTATTACGATATTCAGCAACATGGAATTCATACGGATGTGAGCATGGTCGCATCCGGAGTGATCAGAGACCGTATCAATCCAGGCATGCACGGTAAGCAGGGTATTGCTGATATTTTCAGAATATGCTCACTTGGAGAAGGCGAAGATGATATCCCGGGCTACCCCTTAGCCCAGGTATATGTTACCGGTAAAGAACTGAAAAACATTCTTGAAGTTTTAGTGATGATACAAAACTCCACTACCAGCAGTTATTGTTATTTTAGCGGTGTAAGAATTTATTATAACCCGGATAAATTCTTTCTCAACAAAATCATAAAAATAGAATTGGGGAATAAAAACGATGGCTGGAAAAACTTAGACTTCAGTAAGAAAAATAACCAACTTTATGCTGTTTCGGCAAATGCCTATATGCTGGAATTTTTAGGCATGATAAAACAAAAAACCTTTGGTTTGGTGCAGGTAAAACCCAAATTACAAGATGGCACAATAATGAAAAATATCAGAAATGCCGTTATTGACTTAGACCCTGAAAAACAAGGTATTCAGGAAGGAAAAGAGTGGCTTGCCTTTTACCGTTATGTTAGGAGTTTTCCAGACACAAACAACAATGGTATCCCGGACATGCCATACACATACAAAACCCGTTTTAACCCTATATTTAAACTTAATTGACTAAATCTTTGTGCCGTCAATACAAAATTTAGACTAAATTTTTGTCGTTCGGCTACTAAAATTCAATTTTTATCAAAATTCCGGTAAGCTTCCAGCAACGCATCCCCAGAATCATCATCATAGCGGATTCCACGTTTATCAGCAAGCAGAGCACTTTCTTTTGTTACATCGGATTTTGGATACAGGGTTTCCGACACATGGTTTAAAAACCGGATGACTTTAAACGTATCCACATACCTGTAAAGGCGTTTAAAATACGCTTTTTTGCCGGTTGTGTTTTTATGCGCATCCTGAATGTGATCCCATAAATATATTTTGTTCATCCAGGCGATAACCGGTTCCGGCAATGCTTTTATCAGGTCTTTGTATTGGGATTTTTCGATGCCATAGGTTTTGTCAATGCATTGAACCACTTGGGACAGCAATTCAAAGCTTTTAATGCTGTACACATCGTAACCACCGGTTTCTTTGATTTTTTTCACTTCAGGGCCGGTTCCGAAAGGCACACGGTCTGATATTCTGCCTGAAGGATAAACAAAGGTTTCGTTGCATTCGCCCAAATTGCCGTTCAATTCAATTTTATTCAGGAAATAAAAATCCTCACCGGCATTTTTACGGTTCATGCCTCCCTGCTCAGCATAAGCAGATACTTTTACAGCAAAACAAGAGCCGATAAAATAAAAATAATGGGGATATCCGCTCCATTCCAGCGCATGCCTGAAATACCTGAGGTACAATTCATACAAAATTATGGGGTCATCATCCTCCTGGTAAGGGTGCTCAAAATAAATGGTAGCGGCATCCTGTTCAGTATGGTTTTTAAAATGGTCATGTATTGCTTTCAGGTAATTTTTTGCCACCACGGCATCAGCATCAAGGGATACAATAACACCATCTTTATTGTCTGTTCGGTTAAACCTGTCAAGGGCTATGTCCATCCCGTATTTTCGTGCTGATCCCGGGCCTGCATACTTTTTTGAAAAGGTTTTCCAGAATACAGACAAACGAATAAAGGGATGATCCAGTGTTTTTGCAAATTCACTGTAATGTTGAAAATCGGTTAAATTCCTGGCTATTGATTGTTTTGAATCATCATCAGGTGCATTGACAATAAGGATCACATCAGTAATGCAACCGGGATCATCGTTATGCAGAAGCGAAATCAAGGTATCCTCAATATCCGGTTCGTTGTATGCGGGTATAACAACAGCCAGACCTAAATTTTCAGGCACTGGCTGTGATTCAGGGACAGGCTCTGCCTGAAACCTGACAAAATAATTATCTGCAAATCCCATGCAATCTAATAATTAATCTTCGTCTTTTCTGCCTTCGTATTTTTTATTGAGAAAGTTTACCACTTCATTTGTGATGTTCATGGCATCATTGGAATAAAGCACGTTTGTTCCAACAGCATCACCAAGAATGAGGACAAACCGGCCATCGTTAATTTCAGGCATGTGGTTCAGCACTGAATCATACAAGCCTTGTGTCATCCGTTCCTGTTCCTCAGCAAGTTCCATTGACAAGGTTTGGTTTAACTCCTGGATTTCCTGCTGTTGCCTCATAAGCTCCTGTTGCTGAGTCTGCATGCTTGCTTCCGACAAAAAGGAACCAAGGCGTGATTTCTCCTCAAAGCTTTTATAATCCTTCTCAAATTTGCTCATTTTTTGCTGCAAGTTGGCTTCAGCTTCTTTTTGGCGTTTGATCAAATTTTCATTCATTACCTGTGCCAGTTTATACTCAGCCAACAGTGTGTCAAGCTTTACCACTGCAATGCGTTCGGAAATAACGCTGTCTTCAAATGACTGGGGTTTTGTATCGGATACATTTTCTTTATCACCGGATGGGATACCGGAGATATTTGCCTTATCTCCCAATCCTGTGAACAATACAATAAACAAAGCGATGACAGCCAGTCCCAGGATAATGTTGATCGTGATCAACGTGTTCAAAAGTTTTCTTATATTTTTCATATTATTAAAATTATTTTTTTCTGTAAAGGCAAAGATAAATGTTTATATGGAAAACGCATTGGATAACACAAATAAATTTTTCATTGAGTGTTTTCTAATAATTCTTTCGAATCAAGGTTTTTATGGCAGCGGGGACATTTTTACTATTATATAAAACATGGTCTCCGCCTCCGCCTGCTACCGGCCACCGGTGATGTCTGCAGTGCAAAAACACAGCCATCACCGCCGGCAGGGTAATCCGGCTCCGTCGGGCTGCGGCAAGATAATACGGTTCCACACAAACCTTTTTGATAGCACCACCTGTCAGGTCGCCCATTATAAAAACATAAGCAATTATTATCGTGATTCCCACCTGTTAGGTCGCCCATTATGCAAGGATATAGCGTAACCAGTTAATGTGTAAGTTTTATAACGGGTGACCTGACAGGTGGTTTAAAAAAAGCAATTTTTACAATGCTTAGTATAAGGTATTAATGGAACTCCTTACAGATGGCTTAATCCGAAAACCCCGAAGGGGTGACATCATTGTAACCACGGGTGTAGCATGCGAAACCCGTGGGTACACAATCACCCCCACAACCCCTTTTGGCGGGATTTTTGCGTTTTTTTGCAAAAATCGTGACAAAAGCCCTAACACGCGGTTTCTAAAACAAAAAAACTTCATCGTTGCAGCCTGCAGGAGGCCGGCATCCTGCATGGCAGGACGCTGTGTGTATTGCCTGTACGGCAGAGTGACCGGATGGAAACTCCTGTCCGGACAGCTTGCAAACACCAGCGTGCTGCTGTGCAGATAAAGGCCGTATGCAGATACCAT
>CAZGPW010000102.1:0-3485 GCA_964527535.1 uncultured Bacteroidales bacterium | reverse complement strand
GTGAGAAAAACAAAAGTAGTCCCCCAATTGTAAAAAACAAAATCGCAAATGTCTGTGTTGGAGAACTTTATGACTTTTGATTTTCAAGTTGGGTTAAGTCCCATCGCTTTTTCAATTTGTGTTTCAGCTTCTCGTTTAATCATATTGACAAAATTACAAAATATTCCCTTTCAACTGCATAAAATTAGGCAAATTTGTGCAGTTAAGTGCATAAATTAACAAGTAGGTTCATGCTCATCCCACGACTCCAGGGTTGAAAAACAGTAATATCGCTTGTACAGTAAAAATAGCCCGGCGATGTGCTGATGAACTCAAATTGAGATACCGGGTGTAAAACACTTAATACCTGTAATGCTCCGGTTTATAAGGTCCATTTACAGGAACGCCAAGATATTTTGACTGTTCTTCGGTCATTTTTGAAAGTTTTACGCCCAGATGGGGTAAATGCAGTCGTGCCACCTCTTCATCGAGGTCTTTAGGCAGGCGATATACATCAATATCAAGCTCATCCTGCCACAATTTCATTTGTGCCAGAGTTTGATTTGAGAAGGAATTGCTCATCACAAATGAGGGATGTCCTGTGGCACATCCGAGGTTCACCAGGCGTCCTTCGGCAAGCATGTAAATACTATGCCCATCGTCAAAATTGTATCTGTCAACCTGCGGTTTGATGTTTTCTTTTGTAACATCCGGCCGTTTTTCGAGCGGGGTTACCTGTATTTCGTTATCAAAATGCCCAATGTTACACACAATGGACTCATCTTTCATGTTGGCCATGTGTTCAGCGGTAATGACATCCTTGTTGCCGGTAGCGGTCACAAAAATAGTGGCTTCATTCAGTGCATCTTCGATTGTGGTTACTTCAAAACCTTCCATGGCAGCCTGTAACGCACAGATAGGGTCAATTTCTGTTATCAGCACCCTGGCACCAAATCCTCGCAACGACTGCGCAGACCCTTTACCCACATCACCATATCCGAGCACACATACGGTTTTTCCGGCCACCATAATGTCTGTGGCTCTTTTAATTCCATCTGCCAGCGATTCACGGCATCCATACAGATTATCAAATTTGGATTTTGTCACCGAATCGTTTACGTTAAGTGCAGGAAATAAAAGGGTGCCCGCTTCTTTCATTTGGTAAAGGCGATGAACACCTGTTGTTGTTTCTTCCGACGTTCCATGGATGCTTTTGCTGATTTTATCCCAATGTTCCGGGTCATGTTCATTGACACGTTTAAGTAACAGGCGGATTTGTTCTTCTTCCTCCACATCAGAACTCACATCATACAAGTTTGGATTTTTTTCCATTTCGGCACCTTTATGTACCATCAGTGTAGCATCGCCACCATCATCCACAATGAGGTTGGGGCCTTTTCCGTCCGGCCATGTGAGGGCTTGCAATGTACACCACCAGTATTCTTTCAGGCTTTCCCCTTTCCATGCAAAGACGGGGACACCAGCCTCAGCCATAGCAGCTGCAGCGTGGTCCTGCGTGGAAAAAATATTGCAACTTGCCCAGCGCACATCGGCACCCAGCGTTTTTAAGGTTTCAATCAACACAGCCGTTTGTACAGTCATGTGTAGAGAGCCGGTGATACGGGCACCTTTAAGCGGTTTGTCTGCTGCGTATTTATTTCTGAGGCTCAACAAGCCCGGCATTTCTTTTTCCGCAATTTCAATTTCTTTACGTCCCCAGGGTGCAAGGGATATATCTTTGATTGCGTAATTTTCTGTTGAAAACAATTCTTCGGTCATAATATAAAATTTAATTTTTATTTAATGATAACTTGCAAAATTATCACTAAAATATGATTTAATGAAATTTTTATCTTTTTCCAATTGGATTTTGAGTTCCTCCATATCATTGAACTGTTTTTCATCCCTGATTTTTTTACAGAATTCAATTATCACATCTGTGTTGTAAATATCCAGTTTTTCGCCCGGTACGTGGACTTCCAGTACCAGCTTTTTTGTTTCTTCACGAAGCGTGGGGCGGTATCCGATGTTCATCATACCGGGAAATTCCTTTCCCCCGACCTGGCATATAACTGCGTACACTCCGGCAGCGGGAATCATTTTTTCCACTGACGTTACCTGTATATTGGCAGTAGGAAAACCAATGGTACGGCCCAATTTGTTCCCTTCCACTACTGTGCCATACAGCATATATGGATGCCCCAGCATAACGGCAGCATCATCCACTTTTCCCAGTCGCAATTTTTCCCTGATCAGGGTAGAATTTATCTTTTCAGAAAATTCGTCAACGGAAAAAACTGTTATTTTGTTTTCTTTAATCATTTTATTTATGTCGGAATCATGGTTTTCTGTATTCCCAAAATGGTTGTTATACCCCATTGCCACAGACTTAACATTCAACCCGGCAGCTTTTAAATCTTCAACAAATTCCACTCCACTTTTCTGAAGCAGAGACTGGGTTGTCTGTAAAATCAGCACATGTTGAATCCCCAATTGTTTAAGCAGTTCTTGTTTTTCTTTTACCGTGGTAAGGTACCGGAACTCCTGATCTGATAAAATTTCATGTGGATGTGGATCAAGGGTAATAACAACAGGCACAAATGACATTTTTTTTGCTTTTTCTTCCATTTTCCTGATAAAATAGCTGTGTCCCCGGTGTACACCATCAAACATACCAACGGTGATCATCAATGGTTTCCCTTTAATGCCTGACAAAATATGAGTGTTTTGAATTTTCATTTGTGTCTTCAGAATTCTTGTACAACAGTAATTTTCAATTGTAAAATTACACAATTTATTATTTGTTACTCATTATTTTCATGATTTGCTCTCGCTCTTCTTCATCCCAATATGCCTGCATGTCCAAATTAACTTTGATTACTTTTATTTTAGCATTCTTGTTTTCACGAGCCAAATCTTCCCAAACTTTAACTTTATCTTTGTTTAGTTTTCCAATCCAAACTGTCCAGTAAATCAATATGTAAAAGTCCGCCTCTTCCCTGGAAGATAATCTATTTCCTTTTAAATCTCTGAATTTATATAATTCCTTTTCGAGATCAGAACTATCTGGTTGATTATACGTATCTGTTAAATTCAATGAGGGAATAAACTCTGTAAGTCCTGCGTTACAAGTCGTGTCCGTTTTTCTATATTCAATATATTTCCCTTTTTTATCATACACAGCACCGTTTGGAATGCTTTTTCCATTCAAAACATAAAGAAAATCTTTACTGTTGACAGTTACAATATTTGAAGTGTCAAGTTCATACTTCTGAGCTTTTTTAATGATTGTTTTTTTATTCTCGACATCAGGATCTTTTACGCCATATATCTTCTGCATTATTGGTTGACAACTAACAAAAATCAAGAGCGAGAATATCAGAATAATTATATTTTTCATTCTACTTTACTAAAGTTTCGGAGGACATTTTTCCGCGTAAATCAATGACTTCATTTTTATAAAGTTGGGTAAAATGCACCTCTTTTTATATTTAATTGCTTTATTA
>CAZGPW010000101.1:0-12719 GCA_964527535.1 uncultured Bacteroidales bacterium | reverse complement strand
ACGGTGAAATTGCCTTGGTTGGGATTTGGTATGATGGTGAGGTTGGGTGAAGGGGTTGTGTCTTCGCCGGGTTCTGTGCCGGGGTTATTCAGGCTGTCCTGGGCATGAATGGTTTCCATGGTGTTTTCAAAAGTGCTGTTGCAGGTTTCTATGGATGCAGCAAATTCATCAAAAGTTATTATGTCATTTTTTAAATCCTGCTCAGCATATAAGTGACATAACCACTTTTCAACAATTGATTTTTTATTCTGCAGTAGTGTTTGCATATTGTCATCAGCCCCAAATTGCAATGTGGCTATTTCAGAAATTAAACTTTCTTTTTTTTCATGTCTGTTTGCATAATTACTAATTTTTATTGATAATTATGTCAGACTTATTCGGGGGCTAATACATGATTATTAATTGATTACTAATTTTTTTGTTATAACATTATCATTTGTACTAATTCGTATTAAATAAATTCCTTTACAATGTCTAGAAATATCAATTTTTTTAAAATATAAATCAGAATCAGGATATTTTTTAGTGTAAATACTTTTCCCCTGGATATTAAAGACTTCTATTTTTTGTATATTATTTTTAGATAATATGGAAAATTCACCATTACATGGATTAGGGTAAACATATAAATTATTATTGGTGTTATAAATGGTATTCCCAAAATTGTCTGTTTTTATCAAAAATATATCACTTATTTGCTTATCCTTTTCAATCCTTTTATAATTGCCTATAATTATGTAGCCTCCGTCACAGGTTTGTTTCACTGATGTAGCATGGTCATCATCAGAAATGTTAAATGTCCCTGACCATAAGGCGTCTCCATTTTCATCAGTTTTAATTAAATACACATCACATGTTTCTTCTATTATGTAATTATTATTTGTCCCTTCTAAACTAGCTTCACATGTACCACCTGTAATAATAAATCCGTTATCATTAGTTTGTTGTACACAAGTACCAAAGTCATGGGCCCCTGCATTATAATGTTGCGACCATAAAAAATTACCATCTTTATCAATTTTATTTAAGCTGATATTATGACCAACACCTTCCAAATTACCTGGTGTTCCGGTTATATAAACATAACAATTGTCAGTGGTTTTGATTGCATTAGAAACGAGACCGTCAAGATTTCCATCGTATAATTGTTCCCATAATATATTCCCGTTTTCATCTGTTTTTAGAATTATATTTTGTAAACTGTAACTGGACTTGCCGAAAATAATATAGCCATTATCGTTGCTTTGTTGTATTGAAGCTGATGTATAATCACCATCTTCAATATTGTATGATTTTTCCCAGGTAAGATTTCCGATAGAATCTGTTTTGATTACATATATGTCTTTATCTTCATTGCCATCATTGCCTACAATAACATATCCCTGGTCATTGGTTTGTTGAATAAAAACCATATATCCTTTTGGTTTTTTGTAAGTTTTAGTCCATACAGTATCTCCCATAGAATCTGTTTTAAACAAAAATGTATGTGTTATTATGCTGTCATTATACATCACTCCGCTAACAACATAACCATCCTCACTTACTACATAACCAGAATACCCAACACTATATGGGTTACCTAAATATTTATTTGTCCATAAAGTATCACCATCTTGATTTAATTTAATTAAACACGCTTTCCCCGAACATGCTCCAATGATAATATATCCTCCATCGTCCGTTTGTTGTATCTCATAAGCATATTCATTACTTGGATTTTTCAATGTTTTGACAAATGTGGTTTGTGCTGTACTATTATTATGATTGAAATTATTAATAACAATTATTAAAACAGAAATAATAATATTTGAAGTTTTCATATCCCAAATTTTTTAAAGTTCACAATCCGCCTTCGTTTTCCTTCCTCCATTCTTTATATCAATACGGCCAAAATAAGCAAAAAGTTTCAATAATCCAGCTAAAAAGATGAGAAATTTGGGGAAATTTTACGTACCCCCCCTTCTTATACAAGCACCAATTTACAAGCATCAAAATTCAAACAATTTACAAAACACAAGCACCAAACCTGTACCGTTGGATGAGGGTAACTCAAACAATATTCAAACACCAAAACCTGTTCAGACGGATGACGGTAACACAAACAATATCCAATATTCAAGCATCAATATTCAAAGAAATTCAGAACTCCTGACCCTGTGTTAATAGTCAGTAAGTTAAAACTTTATGTAAGTAAATCATATTGTCATAAAATCAGTTGGCAATTTAATCACCTTGCCAATTGTCTTTGCCAACTAACAAAATGTACTTAATTATTGCGACACGTTAATTTACCGCTAAGTCAGGATATATGTATTTACAAAACTCAAGCACCTAACCTGTACCGATGGATGACGGTAATTCAAAAGCTGCCTATTACAGGTCACAAAAGGGCGGCGTGGTTTACCGGAGAAGGAGACTTATACAGGTAAATTTCACGTTTAAATATTCATTTATTTACAGTCCCAATCTTATCTTCGATGGATTGGATCTTCCCGTTGAGCCTGCCCATGGGTTTGTTTTTTTGGATGTCAAAATTGACAACGGAATACACCCTGTCGCAGTCTTTTTCCAGTTGGTTGTAAGCTTTTTCCAGGATGTGAAGGGCTTCTTTCATGGTTTCGGTTTCAAAAACGGTGCCCATAGCGGAAAGCTTATAATTGACATCGCTGGTTTTCAGCATGTTGATTACCCTGCTTACGTAAGGGCTGACACTGGTGCCTTTGTCGGTCGGAAACATGGCAAAATTTACGAGTACTGACATGATGGATGGGTTTTAGGCGTTAAAAATTATACTTATATCATTTTTTGAAAAAAAATACCAGGGCAAGATATAGGATGGAAGTCGGAAAATATCATGGTAATTCGTTTTTACCTTACTATGCTATACTTACGACTCCGTACTTCCAACTTCCGACAAATCAACTACCCATTTGCATTAAATCTGATTTTCTTTTGTATTTATCAATATTGTGATGTTATGAAACTTAGTTGGTGAACACCGCTTCATAAATCTGGTCAAAATTTCTGCGCATGATGCGGTTAGCACCTTCTTCATAAGCTTCTTTACCTGCTTCATCGTAGGTATTGCCAAACCCCTGAATTTTGTCTTCATCTTTCCGGTACACGATGCGGTTGTTTTCATCATACACCGTGATGGTGTAATTGAGGTTGGCTGTTTTTTGGTAAGAGCTGGTAACAGCCTGCTCGGTGTTGCTTTCTATGTTTATTACAAAATCTGCGTTTTCGTGCTTGTCGGTAACGCGTATGTTGTGTTTTGCCATAGCGTTCATAAGTGCATCCATCAACACATCGTCTTTTGATTTCTGGTTAAAAAAACGTTCGGTTGTGCTGACAAATATTTTTGGCGACATGATATCCAGTGTCAAACTGTAATTTGGAGGAGGTATCTTTTTAATCAGTGTACGGATAAAAACATCTTTGGTCATGCGGGAGATGGCAACCATATCAAGCTCAAGCTTCAGGGTTTCGAGTTGGTTGACGGAATATACTTTATTGAGCGGTATCTGAATTTTCCCGTCCTGGTTGGAGATGATTTTGTTATCAATAAGGCCATTGCCTGTAAAGCTGAGCTTAAACGGCAAGTTTGGCTGAAAATTTCCCTGTTCGTCTTTAACATAAACCTGCATCAGCGAAGGTGGTATAGGTTTCCCGCTGGTGATGTGCAGGGGGTTTTTTTCGCTGTTTAATTCGATGGCATTGATACACCCTACAAGCTCTCGGTAAATTGTGGTCCCAAGGTCAATTTGTTGTCCGTCCACTTCAGCCTCTGTGCTTTCGGCAAGGTATTCTGACAAATCACTGAATGCATCGATGTAAGTGTGAATGGCATCGTACAGCTTGTGTTCGCTTTTGCATTTTCTGGCTTGCATCAGTTTATCAGAGGCTTTGGTAATGGCAGCATTTTTCTTTTCTGCTTTTTGCTGTTCATATTGCATTTTGTTAAGCCTGACATAAACCCAGTAATACAATCCACTGTCCCAGTTATCAACGGTTTCATACCCTTCAATGTATTTATCGCTGGATGCTTTTATCGTACGTTCGTAAGTTTCACTCAGATCATAATCGGTTTCTATAGTTGACATAACGGAACTTGATGAAATATCAACAGAAATATCACTTGCCAGGGCATTGAGTGCCGCATTTTTAGCGTTAGACCTGTAAGCATTTGGTGATAACCCTGCTTTTTTTGCAGACCCAATCCCAATGTAATACATGTTTGTTTGGGGGCGGTTTTCGACCCAATCGGGCTCTGGGCCTGAAGGCTTGGGGGTGCTTTTGAAGGTACCACAGGATGCAGTCACTCCGGCCAAAGCAATGAGAAATAAAAATATCAGTTGTTTGTGCTTCATTGTTCGGGATTGTAGTTGTTAATTTGTTGGACAACACGGTTGGAGATATCTCCAATCAATTCATTGGACAGGGCTTCATGGGTTTTTATTTTCTTTCGGGCATTCAGTAATGAATGCAGCGCTCTTATGTCATTGCGATTATTCCTAATAACGTCTTCATCGCTGTCAGATTTTTTATGTTTCCAGTATCCGGGTATCAGGTCTTTTTCTTTGCCTTCATATTCTGCATAGTGAATATGGTCTTTGTTGTTCAAATTAAAATTTCTGCTGATGATAATTTCGTTGCTTTTTGTATCAATAAGGTTAAAATTAAAATTTATCTTTACTCCCCTTTCCATACTGTATTCTGTGTAAGTGACTTTCTCGTAACGTGTTTTTGTTTTTTTGTTTCCTTCACTGTCTTTATAGCTAGTAACTATTTTCAAATATCCACGTTTGGTGTTTTTTTGAAGACGCCCCATCTCATAATTATAGGACAGAATGCTCCCTTTCAGAACAGCATCAGAACCTACTGACATTGACCGGGAACTTCTTGACGTTCTGGATCCATTTCGGGAATTGTTTTCTACAACCTTAATAAATGGGTTATTGACCTCATTCAAACCCTGAATAATACGTGTTTTCAAATTTGCATCAATATTTTGCCGGTTGGATTTGTTCTCAAAATCTTCAACGGCTATACTAAAAGTAGCTTTTTCAAGGGCTTCATCTCTGAGTGATGATGATTCTTTGTAGTCTTTATATTTGTTGATAATTTCATCAAACAGGTAATATGCACTGCGGTATTTTCCTTTACCCATATTATCAATGGCTTTCTTATATTTTGGCTCATAGACAGCCACATTATATTTTTCCCTGCTGTCTTTGTAATTCTTATCAATTTCAATAATTTCCCGGAATACATCTCTGGCTTTGGAAAATTCTTCATTGTTCAGGTATTTTTTTCCCTCGAAATATTTATCGTCTAAGTAATTAGATTTTACTTCATTGTAGTATTCTTCATAATAAGGGGGGATAGTAAACTCAATGCCAACACTGTTCACTTTATCTTCAAATTTTCTGGCTTCAAGGTAATAATAAACGGCTTCTTTATTGTTTCCCTGGTGATAGGCTTTCGTAAATTTGCTGAATTTATCATCCACTGCCCGTTGCCCTGTTCTTTTTAAGCCTGTACGGGCATCAATGTAGGAGTTTTTTTTCAATACCGACTGGTAGTAAAGTTCAGAAGCTTCTTCATACATGTCTTGCTGTTCAAATTCAGACGCTTTTTTTGCAAGCCGTTTGTGAGCGCACGATAATACAGCAACGCTTAACAGAAACAAGAATGAAATTTTTACAATATACTTCATTGCTTAAGGTTTAATTTTGATGTAAATTTATAATTATTCTCGTCGTATCCAAAACAATAAAATCCTCAATTTATTCCATGACATCCTTTGTCGTTGATAACAGGGCTTTTTCATACTTGTTGTTGTACTCTAAAACAATGTCCCCGTTGGTTTTAAATATTTTCATGCTTTTCACAGGATGTTCTCTGAACAGGGATTTGTATTTCACCCCTGAAAGGCATATTATTTTAAGGTTGCCGCTATGATAGTTTTGCAATTGTATTTGGCTGTTGTTTGCAAGGATGACCGGCCCCAAAAGAATACTGCTTCCATCTTTGATCTTAATGCTTATCAGGTTTTCATCGCATGAAATGGATTCTATTTTTTTCAGGTTGTGATTTAAACTTGCATGTTCCGTGCTGAAATTGGAATCAAAAGCATTGAGGCTGGCCACAATTTCATTGCCACTGACAGGCCGTTGATGTGTTTGAAGCGTATTTATAAATGCAAGAAATCCTGATACCGATTTGTGATATGCTTTTTGGCGGTATGCCTCGCTCTGATGTTTCCATAGTTTGGCCATATCATACGCGCTGAGGTTTTCAGCAGCTTTTATGTTGTTGTATATGGGCATGGTATTATGCGCATGTAGTTCAAGGCTGCCATCGGGCAAAACACGCAATGCGTTTTCTGCAATAATTTCATGTGGGTTCATGTTGTTACTTTGCACTTTTTTATGCGACGGATCCAACTTAACCTCAAAGGCTTTGCTTTCTTTATCAGGTTCAATGGTTTTAATCCAAACAGGATGCAGATTTTTATTCAATTCGGCCAAAAAAACCGTATTCTTTGATCTGTGTTTTTGTTCCCCACTGATAAAAATGCTGTTGTTGTGAATCATTAGATTGCGAGGACTTACTTTTGGAGCATCATCGAATGAAATGGCATTGATAAGTTTCCCCTGGGGCGTAAATGAGGCTACAAAGCCACTGCGTTTTTGATTAGAATTTAGTGTCTTTTCCGGAAACCGAAGTTCCTTGTTAAAAGAGCCACATACGTAAATGTTTCCTTCATCATCAAGTGCGGCTGTCTGTTCAATGTTGTTGCGGAAACCACCGTATTCGTAAATTTTGGCCCATAGCCGTTCAGCGATAAAGAGTGGATTTTGCACAGGAGCAACCGGAATAACGGTAGCTTTTTGCCTTTCAAATTCAGGCATGGACAACCCAGCCGGAGCACCGATGTAAGTAGGATCACAAATGGTATAAGGTTTATTTTGCCACGTTAAGTGATGCCCTTTTATTTCGTTTGGAAATTGTACGGCTGTTGCAATATGCCCCGGGTAATCAACACCGATCACGTCAAGTTCGGTAAATTCTTTAACGAGCCAGGCAAAAAGCACTGACCTGTCTTCGCAATCCGCAGACGGGTACATGAACAGTTCTTCGGGAAAAAAGAATTTTTCTCTGCCAAATTGCTCCTGGTCTGTTTGGTAATCAAACTGGTGTTGGACAAAACCAAGCAAAATGTTCACTTTTTCTTCGTCGGTCTTGTTTTTGAGCAAAGGAGTGAAATAATGCAACATAGATTCCCTGGCAATGGGAGACATGCCGGCCTGAAAAAACAAATTGATGTCTGCCTGTGGGAAATCATTGTAAAGGGTTTTCAAATTTTCATTGTAAACCAGTTTTGTTTTTTCTCCCTCTTTATTGGTAAGCATTCGTATTCCCGGAGACAAAGGCAATACAGGGGTTTGCTGCATATTTAGGTCGAAAACGGCATCCGCACCGGGGTAATCTTTGGTGTAGGTAAAAATGTTTGACAAGTCCGGATTGAGGATATAAAAAACCTGATTATTAAAGGAATAAAAAGGCAGGCCAAACAATTTTTGTTTTGTGGGTATCATGATACTTATGTCGTCTTCATAATAAGCAATTTTGGTTTTGTAACCTGATTTCAGCAATAAGAACCAATGAAGCAAATTCTTTTCACGCTCAGTAACAGCGATGTTATCTGCCAGATTCTCACAGAGTTTAAGGTATGCCCAGTCGTTCAGGTTTAGTTTGTTGTGTTGTTCAATAAGGCATTCTATCAGAGGGAAATAATCGGTTTCACTCAATGCCTCAAAATAAGCACCGATGACTTCAGCATTTGTGTTGCTTCCTGGGTTTTGATGCATTTCCGGGTCGTAGTGAAAGGCCTGCCTGGTGCCGTAAAAATCAAAATTTGCGGTTTTATTCTTAACCTCAGGTTCCGGTTCCACAGACGCTGGTAATTTTACAGCAGGTTTTATATTGAAAGGAGCCGGAGGTGGTGTTTCACGCTTTTCAGGGTCTTTCACTTCCAATAAAGGAATGGTTTGTGTTTCTATTTTTTGTTTTTTAGGTTTAAAACGCGGGATTTTGTCCGGCCCCGGTTTTCTGTCTTGTTTCTGTGATTTGAAAAGCTCAATGTTTTTCATTTCCTGTTCGATATAAGCAGCAAAATCACGGTCACGTGCTTTGACAAATTGCTTAAAATTTTCACGTTCCTGTTGCTTGTAGTTTTCAAAATCCTGACGCATTTCTTCAAGCTCTTCTTCTGTTTGGCTATGTGCGGGGATTGTTATTATGCACAGGCATAACATCAACAAAAAGTAGAAATTTTTCATAATGTAATGTTTAAGTTTTGTATCCATGAAACAAATTTTATGCCACATCATTTGGTAATTGAATATAATTGTCCATATTTCAAAACTTTTTGTTTCTGCAAGGATAAATCATTTGTTTTTTTAATTTTGTTATCCACAATCAAAACATTATTTGTGAAATGTATGTAACATTTAATGCATGAAGTTAGTAAAAACAAATAAAAGGAAGATCATAAACGATCCTGTCCATGGTTTTATTTCTGTTCAGTACGACAGTATTTTCGATCTGATTGAACACTCGTATTTTCAGCGTCTGAGGCGAATTTCTCAATTGGGGCTCACATCGCTGGTATATCCCGGAGCCATTCACACCCGGTTTCATCATGCCATTGGGGCCATGCATTTAATGAATATGGCCATTGATGTTATCCGGAATAAAGGACATCACATTTCAGAAGAAGAAGCCGAAGCAGTAAACATCGCTATATTACTGCATGATATTGGTCACGGGCCCTATTCACATACCCTTGAAAAGGTTATCATAACCAGCCTTGACCATGAAACCTTATCGCTGAAATACATTCGGGCTTTGAACAAAGAGATGGATGGCAAACTGGATATGGCCATTGCCATATTTTGCAACCAATATTCAAAGAAATTCCTGCACCAGCTTGTAGCCAGCCAGTTGGATGTGGACAGACTGGATTACCTCAGGCGTGACAGTTTTTTTACCGGCGTATCCGAAGGCGTCATCGGATCGGAACGGATCATAAAAATGCTGAACGTTTTTAACGATAAACTGGTGGTTGATGCAAAAGGCATTTACAGCATTGAAAAATTTTTAATCGCCAGAAGGTTGATGTATTGGCAGGGGTATTTACACAAAACAGTCCTGAGTGCGGAAAAATTGCTTGAAATCATTTTGCAACGGGCAAAAGACCTTATAGCCGGAGGCCAAATGCTGAATGCCAGTGATGCGTTACTGTGGTTTTTAACGCACCATCAGTGCGAAGACAAATGCATGCTTGAGAAATTCAACCGGCTGGATGACAGTGATGTTATGTCTTCAGTTAAAGCCTGGGTTAATCATGAGGACTTTGTCCTGTCGGATTTGTCCGAAAGGCTGATGAACCGGCGTTTGTTCAGGATGGAATTACAGCGAGTCCCTTTTGATCCTGGTTACATCGAATCGATCAGGCATCGTGTTTGTAAAAAACTTGATATCAGTGAACAGCAAAGTAAGTATTATCTTAATATGGGTAAGATATCCAACACAGCTTATGACAACCTGGATGAGGAAATATTTATCTTAAGGAACAATAAATTAACCGACATCGCTGATGCTTCAGAAATGTTTGACCGAGCGGTGTTGAGTCATAACGTAATAAAATACTATCTTTGTTACCCAAAAGACATATTTTAAAGGAAGAATAATGAAATATTCAGCAAAACAAATTGCAGGATTGGTACAAGGAACGGTTGAGGGTGATGAAAACGTCATGGTGGACGATATTGCAAAAATTGAGGAAGGAAAACCGGGCAGCCTGAGTTTTTTAGCCAATGAGAAATACACAAATTACCTCTATAATACATCTGCTTCTGTAGTGCTGGTTAGTAAAGATTTTGAGTTACAGAAACCTGTTAAATCGACACTGATAAGGGTTGATGACCCGTACCAGGCGTTTGCGGATATTATAAAATTATATCATCAGCAGATTTCCAATAAAAAAGGAAAAGAAAAACCGCATTACTTTGATAAAACAGCAACTGCAGGGAAAGACCTGTACCTCGGGGCTTTTGCCTACGTTGGCAAAAATGTAAAAATCGGAAACCATTGTAAAATATATCCCCATGCGTACATAGGGGATGGTGTAATTTTAGGCGATAACGTTACCATTTATGCCGGTGTTAAGGTTTATCATGGTTCCAGAATTGATAACCATTGCATCATTCACGCCGGTGCTGTCATTGGTTCAGATGGCTTTGGTTTTGCCCCTGATAAAGATGGAAATTACAAAAAAATAGAACAAATTGGCATTGTACACATTAAAGACCATGTGGAAATCGGTGCCAACACAACAATCGACAGAGCTACTATGGGCAAAACCCTGATAGAGAAAGGAGTTAAACTGGATAACCTTATACAGATAGCCCATAATGTTGTGGTAGGCAAAAATACTGTGATGGCTGCTCAGACAGGAGTGAGCGGCACCTCAAAAGTGGGAAGCAACTGCATGTTTGGCGGGCAGGTTGGTATTTCAGGGCATGTAACCATTGGCGATAACGTACACATTGCCGCCCAATCAGGGGTTCCTGGCGATATAAAATCCGGGAAAACCATGATGGGGAGCCCTGCTGTGAATGCAAGAGAATATAAACGCAACTATATTTTACAGAAACAGTTGCCCGAATTGCGTTCTGAAGTTCAAGCCCTGAAAACGGAAATCAAAAGCCTGAAAGCAAAAAAAAACGGTAAATAATCGTTTTTTTTGAATGGTACTCGCTCTGTTAATAGTTGTAAATCAACGTCCTTTGCCTGCTAAACCACCATCAAATACGGCAGTTTTTTATCCAAACTTTTTTTAATTCATTCTAAATGTTATTTTTGTCACCAAATCAGCAATACATTTTGCAATTTTTGGAAAATGAATAAAAAGCAAACAAGCATTAAAAAAGCCGTAACGTTGCAGGGGATAGGACTGCATACTGGTGCTGAAGTTAAACTTACCATCAAGCCTGCTCCGCAAAATCACTGGTATAAATTCAAACGTATTGATGTTGAAGGAGAACCCATAATTGAAGCTATTGCCGATAATGTGGTGGATACATCAAGAGGTACAAGTCTGGCAAAAAACAATGTCAGAGTAGGCACTGTAGAACACTTGCTTGCAGCTGCTTATGGCCTTGGCATTGATAATTTGTTGTTTGAATTAAACGGCCCTGAAGTTCCCATCCTTGACGGAAGTGCTAAATATTGGGTTGAGGCATTGAAAAATGCCGGTATTGAAAAACAGAATGCTGACAGAATTGTATTTGAGTTTAAAGAAAAGAAAGTTTATAATAATGAAAGCAGGGAAATAGAACTTGCACTTTATCCGGATGATGATTTCAGAATGAACGTTCTGGTTGACTATAAATCCACAGAACTGGTCAATCAATTTGCGGGATTGAGTAACCTGGAATATTTTGCTGATGAAGTGGCTCCGTGCCGTACCTTTGCTTTTCTCAGCGAGCTTGAGCCCTTGTTTAAGGCGGGTCTTATCAAAGGCGGAGACCTTGACAATGCCATTGTAATGGTTGATAAAGTGTATTCGGAAGAAGAATTTAACCGCATGGCCAGGTTGTTTAATAAACCGGATATTAAAATTAAAACCCACGGGGTACTGAATAATCTGGATTTGCATTTTATCAATGAACCTGCCCGTCATAAACTGCTTGATATGATTGGAGATCTTGCTTTGGTAGGTTATCGGATCAAAGGCAACATAATAGCAAAGCGTCCTGGTCATCATGCCAATACAGAACTTGCGAAAAGCCTGCGGAAACACATCATAAAAGAGCTCCGAAAACCTGCTATTCCCCCATACGATCCGGATGTTAAGCCAAAGTATAATATCAATGAGATCAAAAAACGCCTGCCACACAGATCACCATTTTTGTTTGTTGATAAAATTATCAGTATCGACGATACAGCAGTGGTTGGTGTTAAAAATGTGACACTGGATGAACCTTATTTTATCGGTCATTTTCCTGATGAACCAATAATGCCTGGTGTACTTCAGATAGAGGCCATGGCTCAAGTCGGCGGGATTCTCGTCCTTGATTCTGTCCCCGATCCGGAAAATTACCTGACTTATTTTATGAAGATTGATAAAGTCAAATTCCGCAAACAAGTGGTGCCCGGTGATACTATGATTATGAAACTTATTTTACTACAACCAATTCGCCGTGGAATTGCCTATATGTTTGGGGAGGCCTTTGTAGGTGAAAAACTCGTTTGTGAAGCAGAACTGACAGCACAAATTGTAAAAACACAATGAATATGAATCAACCTTTAGCATACGTCCATCCGGATGCAAAGATAGCATCAAATGTTGTGATTGAACCTTTTGTGAGCATCAGCAAAAACGTTGAAATCGGTGAAGGCTGCTGGATAGGACAAAATGCAACCATCATGGAAAATGTAAAAATCGGGAAAAATTGCAGTATCTTCCCGGGTGCTGTTATCGGTGCCATTCCACAAGATTTGAAATTCCGTGGTGAAAAGACTTCTGTGGTGATAGGTGACAATAATACCTTACGCGAATTTGTTACGGTTAATCGTGGCACAGCTGCACGAAATATCACGAAAATCGGAAACAATAACCTGTTGATGGCTTATACACATATAGC
>CAZGPW010000100.1:0-2416 GCA_964527535.1 uncultured Bacteroidales bacterium | reverse complement strand
CTTCATCATTCGACATTCCTTGTTCAGTATTCATTATCCGTCTCCGCTGATCTACGCCGGACAGGTTTTCCTTTTTGGTTCTGGCTATGCCAGGTTAGGATTTAGGGGTTAGGTCATAACATATTTTCAACCCCTAAAACCTAACCCCTAACTCCTTATTTTTGATCACTGTTTATGGAATTGTTAAGTTTGTGCATCTAAAACCATGAAATCAAAATAAATGAATTATGAAAACGTCCGGTATTTTATTTTCCCTTATGGTCATGTTTACCATCACCTATGCAGGTGAAGAAACAAAACTACAAACCACCCCTGACAAGATCACTGTATATACAAATGGCGCCGAAATTTCCCGCACTGCAGAATTTTCTTACAGCCAAAAACGACAAACCATTGTGTTCGACAGTTTGTCGCCTCATTTGCAAGACAACAGCATCCAGGTAAAAGGCCATGGTGATTTCATCATCCTGGATGTAAAATACCGTACACAGCAACCATCCCCTCTTAATGCAGGGACAGATCAAATACCTCCCCGTATTAAAAAAGAGATTAAAAGGCTGGAAGATTCTATTCGTCTGAAAGGTTATACCGTCACGGATTATCAAAACCAGCTGGATGTATTGAAAACCGAAAAGAACCTGTTGCTGAACAACTCCCTTATATCGGAAAACGGTGGCGATACCATCCCTGAACTGCGGGAAACATTAATATTTTTCAGGGAAAAACTCAACAACATCAACAAAGAAATCCTGAAACTGACCCGTGAAAAATACCCGCATGATCAGGAATATTCCCGCATGAAAAACAGGCTGGCCGAACTCAAAGACTGGAATCAACAAAACAGCTCCACTCAAAATGCCGCGGTACCCCAGATTGTTGTAACCATAACCGGAAACACCACAGGAAAAGGCAGCATCGAACTGTCTTACCTTGTAAACAATGCCGGCTGGAACGCAAGCTATGACATCAGGGCCGGCGAAAACCAGGAAATCAACCTGGTGTATAAAGCCAACATTCACCAGAATACCGGCAATGACTGGAAAAATGTCAAGCTTACTCTCTCTACATTAAACCCCAATCAACAGCATCATAAACCGGTTTTACCTGTATGGTATGCCTATTACTTACGGCCTCATAACGAAACGGTAAGCAGAAGCGGAAACCGGACAACCGCTGTGGAGCAATCAGAATCCGTTTCTTTGTCAGATGATAAGGAATCTGCACAAGCATATCAGTACACCAATGCTGTCAGTTCCATGCTTAATGTGGAGTATGAGGTAAACCTGGATTTTGCTATCCCTTCTGATGGTAAACACCATACTGTTCCCATACAGAATAAAAAACTGGGAGCTGATTTTCGCTACTTTGCGGCACCCAAACTTGACAATAAGGCATACCTTATGGCACAAATTACAGACTGGCAGGATTTAGACCTGTTGCAGGGAAAAGCCAACCTGTATTTTAATGGTAAATACAACGGCCAAACAAACATTACACCTCAGACTACCAAAGACAGCATGGAAATCACCCTGGGCAGAGCCAACGGTATCATCATTGAACGTGAAAAAGAAAGCACAGAGGAAAAACCTCAAATTGTTGGTTCATGGGTTAACGAAACGGTGACGTACAAAATCTCAATCCGCAACACAACTTCACGTAAAATCAAAATCCGGGTTGAAGACAACATTCCCCACAGCACAACCAAAGACCTGCAGGTAAAACTGAAAAACAGCGATGGGGCCGAATTTAACGAAGACAATTCACACCTTAGCTGGGACCTCAATCTGGCTGCAGGTGAAAACAAAACACTCACTTACAGCTTTGTTGTGAAATACGATAAAGATAAACCGTTGAATTTGAATTTGTGATTGCCTGCCCCGCCATCCTGCTGGCTGACAAACCCACGAGGCAGTTCCCAAGCCACTATTCATACCCTGAATTTAGGCTCTGCTGAAAAAGTCTGAGGTGCACCATATTCAACCTAAAATTGGTATTTTTTAATAACGATGTAAAATAATTTGATAAAGATTTGTTTATAAAGATTTTCTGTTGTATTTATATCGTTATTATATATGATAACTATGGCATACACTATTGAACAAACTATTAACGGCAGAAAATATCTTTACAGAGTTGAAGCATACTGGGATAAAGAGAAAAAAACAATCGCGACAGAAACGCACCCATTTAGGCCCAAAAGATTCAAAATATAAAAAAAGTCTAACATCCGTTTCGTCAAAGATTATCCATAAAAATTATGGAAATATTTTCTTATTTGATGGGCTTAAAAGACTTTCTGTTTATCCTGGACCGGGGCTTTTTTAGTACAGACAATATCATCAGGATCAGTCAAGGCCCATTAAAAATCCGTTTTATCCAGCCCCTTCCTTTTAGCCTGAAAAAAGTCAAACAACTT
>CAZGPW010000099.1:0-4103 GCA_964527535.1 uncultured Bacteroidales bacterium | reverse complement strand
AATACTGACGACCGTGCTCCCACCACCATTTTGGCATGACCGGATTGTATGTTTTCCCACAACTGCAATTTTGCTTTGCCTGAAAATTTGCTGTGGAATACTTCAATGTGTGACCCTGTGCTTTCGCGAAGGCGTTCAATGATTTGGGTAGTAAGCGCAATTTCCGGTAACAGGTAAAGCACTTGTTTTCCCTGTGCAATACATTCTTTGATCAAATGCAGGTAAATCAGGGTCTTCCCTGAAGAGGTAATGCCGTGTAAAAGGCAGGGCTTATTTTCCTCAAACCCTGCTTTTATATGTTTATATGCTTCCTTCTGATGCTCATTCATGGGCGGCAGGCCGGAAAAATCAAAACGCTGAGCTTCTCTCTGCAAGGTTCGTTTAGTTTGTTTTATCCATCCTTCATCGCGGGCTTTTTTTACCGAAGCTTCGCTGACGCCTAAATTATCATCCATTTCAGATTTTTTTAAAGCCTTAGTGCTGATGAAGTATTCAAGTATTTTTTGTTGTGCCGGCGCCCCTTGTTGGGCTTTTAATGCATTTTTGAGTTCACTCACCGGCTTATTTCTTTGTAATACCGTTTCTGCCGGGTGCAAATGTGAATCGTAATGCATGCTTTCAATGGCACCGGCATGTTGAATGAATATTTTGCCGGATTTTTTACTGCCATGCGTTTGAATGGCATGCTTCAAGTTAAAAGGCTGTCCCGGATCAAGCCCCTCAATAAGAAATAAAGCCTCATCAGGCAATTTGTGTTGGCTGAGGGTAACAAAAATGTCTTCAAAGTTTCTGAAATGGGATGGAATCGCTGCTTTATATACGTCACCCGTGTAACAGTGATAATAAAAAGCCACCCACTCCCACAACGACAGGGTTTCTTCCTGAACAAAAGGGGATTTGTCCGGGGCGCCCAACACCGTTTTTATGCTTGCACTTACATTGGTTGCCTGATGAACACGACGAACTATCCCTGTATATACCCGGGATTTTCCCAGCGGAACAATGACCCTGCTGCCGGGGAACACTCTATCCTGGTATTTTTCGGGCAGGATATATGTATAATATGCCGCTACAGGTATGGGAACAATGACTTCGGCAAGCAGGTAGCTCATAACTAGTAATTCAAAATTTCAAGCATGTCAATCATGGCTGGCTCAGGCTTTTTGTGATGTTTTATGGTTTTTGAGAAGGGGACGTAATCCACTTCCCTGCGTTTTAATCCCACCATGATATTGCGCTGGTCTTCAAGTAAAGCTTCAACCGAAGCTATACCAAGTTTTGATGCCAGGTACCTGTCAAATGCCGAAGGAGATCCGCCACGTTGTATGTGCCCCAGTATAGTGACCTTAATATCATAGCCCTGGAGGTTTTTTTTCACTTCATTGGCAATATCAAAGGCTCCTCCGGCCTCATCACCCTCAGCAACAATGCAAATATTACTGGATTTTTCTTTGTTTTCTCCGTTGTACAAATAATGCTTAAAATTTTCAAGTTTTGTTTCTGTCTCGGGGATAAAAACAGCCTCAGCACCAGAGGCAATACCAGCCCTTAATGCAATAAAACCTACATCCCGTCCCATGACCTCCACAAAAAACAGCCGCCCGTGTGAACTGGCCGTGTCCCGGATTTTATCCACAGCTTCAACAACCGTGTTTAAAGCAGTATCATATCCTATAGTCATGTCGGTGCCATACAGGTCATTGTCAATGGTTCCGGGAATGCCAACCACCGGAAAATCAAATTCATTGCCAAAAATACGGGCTCCCCTGAACGTACCATCGCCCCCAATGACAACAAGTGCTTCAATACCTGCTTCTATAAGCTTCCGGTATGCAGCATACCGGCCTTCTTTCTCCATAAAATCTTTAGACCTGGCAGATTTTATAATTGTTCCGCCACGGTGAATGATATTACTGACAGATTTGCTGTCCATGTCAATAAATTCACCTTTGATAAGGCCATCGTAACCATGCCTAATGCCGCTGACCTGCATTTTATTATACAGCCCTGTTCTTACTACAGCACGAACAGCAGCGTTCATGCCGGGGGCATCACCTCCTGAGGTAAGTACTCCTATGCGTTTGTATTTTGCCATAACATGTTTTATTTAATTGTTTTATAAATTATTGTGGTGGGCTATTCATGTTTTTGATTTTTTCAGCCACTTGTTGCATCAACCATTTAGGGGTAGATGTGGCACCTGACACACCCACAGATTCAGCGTTGCGAAACCATTCTTTCTTTATTTCTTCCGGCGTACTGACAAAATAAGAAGATGTATTGTTCAATTTACACACATCAAACAACATTTTTCCATTTGAACTTTTCTTTCCACTCACGAAAATAATGACATCGTGTTCCTGGGCAAATTTTGCCAAATCTGGTTCCCTGCCGGAAACCCGCGGGCAAATTGTATCGTAAACCACGAGGTTATCCGTATGACCAACTACCCGCATCATTCTATTTTCAATTTGCCTCTTCAGTCGATTATATGCACTATAATCCCTGGTTGTTTGCGAGAATAAATGTACCGGCCTGGTAAAGTCAATTTGGTTTAAATCATCTGCTGTCATAACAACAACAGCGGTATCACCGGTTTGCCCCATAAGCCCTACCACTTCGGCATGGCCGTGTTTACCAAAGATAACGATTTGTCCTCCGGTTTCCCGAATCTTGTCAGACACCGATTTTATCCGTTCCTGAAGGCGGATAACCACGGGACAGGTTGCATCTATCAGGTGGATATTGTTTTTACGGGCAATTTCATACGTAGCTGGTGGCTCTCCATGGGCCCGGATTAAAACGGTTGTATCTTTCAGATTTTTGTATTGTTTATGATTTATGCTGATGAGCCCTCGTGACTCCAGCCGTTTTACTTCTTCGTTGTTATGAACAATATCCCCCAGACAATAGAGTGTTTTCTGGTTATTTAAAGCATCTTCAGCCATTTCAATGGCATTGGTCACACCAAAACAAAATCCCGAACTTGTATCTATTTCAATTTTCATAACACTTTTCTTTTACCAGTTGAAGTGCTTTTGCCAGCTGTTCTTCTGGCGTCAACTCCGAATTATCAATTACACAAGCATTATCAGCTTTTTTCAAAGGGCTGACTGCACGCGTGGAATCAATCCTGTCCCTCTTTTTGATGTTTTCCAGAACAGCGTTAAAATCCGTTTCTATGCCTTGTGCCTGTAATTCTTTAAAACGTCTTTCTGCCCTTGTTTGTTCTTTTGCTGTCAGAAAAATTTTTAAATCAGCCTTGGGAAATACCACGGTGCCAATGTCACGGCCGTCCATCACCAGGGATTTATTTTTAGCCATATCCCGTTGCAATTTCACCATTTTTTGCCTCACTTCAGGCACAGCGCTCACATAGGATACCAATCTGCTTACTTCCATGGAGCGTATTTCTTTTGAAACATCCCTGCCGTTAAGGAGGGTGTGATTTTCCCCGTTGATTTTTTCAAAATCTATCCTGATTTGTGGCAGGCAACTGATCAGTTTCTGATGATTAAGTTTATTACCATCAAAGCATCCTTGTTGCAATGCATACCATGTTACCGCACGATACATGGCACCGCTGTCAACATATACAATGTCAAGTTTTTCGGCGAGTTGTCTGGCAAGCGTACTTTTGCCGCAAGATGAATGACCATCAATCGCTATGACGAAGGTTTTCTTTTCCATAGGTGATGTAAAGATAACAATCCCGTTTTGTATCCGGGTACAGGATTGGAAATTTTTGATTAGTGATTGTAAATAAGCAACTTGGGTATTTCAAAAAAGGTGATTGTTCATAGCTTAAATTAAAAATATAATTGAATAACGAACATTAGAACAATAGAATATCGAATGATGAATTAAAATTTTTGCTTTTTTATTCATAATTCGATTGTTCTGATGTTCATTATTCATTATTCAAATCGCAATAAAGCTATATGTAATTGATACTGATTGATTATAATAATGATTAGGTTATTTCCTAACTTAACCCCTAAACCCCTAACCTGGCATAGCCAGAACCAAAAAGGAAAACCTGTCCGGCGTAGATCAGCGGAGACGGATAATGAATACTGAACAAGGAATGTCGAATGATGAAG
>CAZGPW010000098.1:0-23450 GCA_964527535.1 uncultured Bacteroidales bacterium | reverse complement strand
CAAATGCAACTTTCTTATTTACAAATTTATAAAATATATTTTTAGGGTTCTCATAATTTAAGTTTTTTCTGGGTCTTCGGTTGATTCTATGTTGTATGTCCTTTATTTCCTGGTCACTATAATGATCAAATATTGATTTTTTGGGGATATATTGTCTGACAAGTTTATTCGTGTATTCGCTTAATCCTCTTTCCCAAGAAGAATATGGGTGTGCGAAAAAGAATTCAGCGAGCAATTTTTGAGATATTTTTTTATGTTCAGCAAACTCTTTTCCATTGTCAGAAGTAATAGAGTGTACAAATTTTTTATAAGGTAACATCATGTTAATGACGACATTAGCTAATTCTACTGCATTTTTACCAAAAGGCAATTTCTTCATTAAAAAGAAAGCAGTAGATCTTTCCACTATAGTAACAATAGCTCCCTTTTGTTCTTTACCAATAATTAAATCTATTTCCCAGTCTCCAAATCGTTCTTTATTATTAATTTCATCGCTTCTCTGGTCAATAGAGATACGCCCTTTTATAGTGTTTTGTTTACCGGAAACAGGTCGTTTTCTATGTTTTAATTCATGTCTTAGGTGCTTATATAAATCACCTCCATCCAATTTGTCTTTTCTTATATAAGCATATATGCTTTCATGGCTGACCATTGGAATATTGTTAGTTCTACAATAACCCACAATCTGTTCTGGAGACCATTGCTCCTGTTCAATGTGGGTTTTTATAAATTTTTCTATTGAGGGCGTAAATTTTCTATTGGCAGCAAATCGCTCTTTACGCTCTGAAGCTAATTCCTGAGCAAAATTCGGATCATACGAGCCTCCTTTTTTTGAATTACGCTTTATTTCTCTTCCAATAGTAGATTTATCTACGTTTAAAGCTTTCGCAATGAAAGATTTTGTTTTGCCGCAATCTAGGTATGCTTTTATTTGATACCTTTGTTCTTTCGTTAAATGCTTCATATTCATCACTTTTGGTCGAGTGCAAATATAAGCATTAATGATAAAAGGGAGTGTAAGCTAGCCAGCTTACGCTCTCTTTGCTTCGTTCCGCTACGCTTCACTCCGCAAAGAGAGCGTAACAAACATCATTATTGACTTATACTTTTACTCGTAAAAGTTGCATTTACTAATTGAATTTAAGATGAAAAAATTATCTGATGTATTAGTGTCATAACATTATTCACCGACATGCCTGTAAAGATAATATGGTTCTGTTTTCATACGTAAAATCAGGCTGTCATGTGATGTGTTTTTTCTGTCCAGATACCAGCCCGTGGTTTTATCTGCGTTTTCTTGTGGAACTTTCAAACTGATGTTATAATGTCTTGTCAGGTACATTTGGATGCTCCAGTTATTGTAATACAGGGCATCCGGAGCGTTGATGATTGTATTTTCCGGCACAACTTTACCAATGGCATGAACATCTTTAAGCATGCGCTCATGTCTGCTTGTTTGTCCAAATTTTGTCCATGTAAAAATAAGGGATGACGTTAAGAAAAGCAGGGCTATTACCATAACGATTTTTTTTGATGCGGTGTTCAATTTTTGCATAAAATGGTGTATTACAGGGAGGCAGTAAATAGCTGCTGCGAGCGCAAAAAAAGGAAACGAAGGCATGAGATAGAAACTTCGCTGAACGGATGTTAACATCAGAGGAAAAGAGGCTGATAGTGCAATTAAAAGAAAAAAAGCTGACAGTTTTAGATAGGTTTTTGGTACAGCAATTTTCTGAAACCGCTTCCTGAACAAGAGCAGAATTAAAACCATAAGTAAAACAGGAGAGAGGTTCACCAGCAATTCTTTTAAAATAAAAAAACGTGATTCAACGGTTGGATTTTCGGTTATCCTTGTTAGCAGCCTTTCATTCAGATAAAAACCAAGGCTGTCTTTTGCCTCGCTCCACTGAAAAACCAGAAAGAACCAAAAGCCTGCCAGAAGGATAAATCCCAAAGTGGAAATAACATAAAACCGGATGTTTTTATTTTTAAAGATCAACCCGTACAAAGGAATAATAACAAGCGGAAAAATGCCTGGTATCCCTTTTGATAGAAAGGCGGCAAAAACTGAAAGGGATGCAAGCACAAAATACACATATTTGTGTTTGTTGTTTTTCAGGAATTTCAATAAGCACAAGCATGCCAGCAAGTCGAAAATCACCATGGTGTTTTCAATCAGGTTATTCTGATAACCCCAGCTAGTAAGGGGAGTCCATATCCAAAACAGAACGGGTATCCACCAGAAATGATGGAATTCAGTTTTTGGGGGAAACAGCGTTTTCCACATCCGGATGATCAGGATCAGGGCTATGAGTAAGGTGAAAAAAGAATACAATCGTTCAGTATAAATGGAATCTCCGAATAGTTTAAAAAAAGAAGCCTGCATAGCATACACCAATGGAGGTTGCTCCATGAAATGTGGAGAACCGGCTCTCCACCAGGTATCACTCATGTGCGGAAACCAAAGGCTGCCATGTCCATCAGCAAGGTTCCTGGCAACACAGGCAGATGCTTGTCCATCTATAAACATCCCGTCCTGTATTAATATGGGCAACACTAGAATAACAACAAAAGCCAGGCTTATTATTTGAAAGGGGATATGTTTATTGATGTGCATGATCTTTTGCTGTGTTTAATCAGTTATGATTTTTTATAAATGCCTGAAAATAATGATTCCTGAGAACAATGTAAAACGTCAGTACGTTCTATATACAGGATTAAAAAGATAAAAATAAGAATTATGGTAAGAACTACACTAAAAATCGTTCTGATAATTTTACTGCTTGCAAGTATTCTTGTTATTGGGATAATGCTATGTTCATCAAACACAAAAAATATTAACATAAAAACCGACGGCAATATGATTGAATTACCAGCACCGGAAACTTCAGGCGGGATTTCTGTCGAAACAGCAATTAACCAACGCCGCAGTGTACGTGAATACACCGGCAATCCCCCAGGTATTAAAGAAATATCTCAACTTCTGTGGGCTGCTCAGGGAATAACCGGTGCGAATGGGAATAAAAGAGCCGCGCCTTCGGCAGGAATGACATATCCCCTTGAGGTTTATCTTATTGCAGGTGATAAAATTGAAAATTTACAGGGAATATACAAATATGAACCAGAACAGCACAGTTTGAAAAAGCAGAGTTCTGAGGATAGGCGTAAAGCGCTCTCTAACGCAGGCTTAAGGCAGAAAAGCATTAAAGAAGCTCCTGCAGTAATAGTTATAACTGCCGTTGTGGGCAGAACTGTAAGCCGCTATCCTACACAAGGTGAAAGGTATGTTTTTATGGAAGCCGGCCATGCAGCACAAAACATGTATTTGCAATGCGAAAGCCTGGGATTAGGGATGGTGGTTATTGGAGCCTTTGGAGGTAATGATGTTAAGAATGTTCTGCAATTGCCGGAAAAGGAGAAGCCACTGTATATTATTCCGTTTGGTAATACTGAATAAATTTCGGTTAACGATGGCTTATATGATAATTAGCCGCAGAATTGAGCAGAATCAAAAGTTTAAATTGTAAATGATATTTGTATTATGACTGACAAAGAAAAAATGATTGAATTGCATCTGAAGGGACGAGGGATTACAGACACTGCAGTTTTAAGGGCTATGGAAGAGGTGGACAGAACACAGTTTGTTCCGGATGACATGAAAGCAATGGCTTATCAGGATTCGCCTTTGCCCATTGGACGTGGACAAACGATCAGTCAACCATATATTGTTGCCTATATGGCTCAAATGCTAGATATTGAACCTACTGACAACGTACTTGAAATAGGTAGCGGATGCGGTTACAATGCTGCTGTAATCTCACGTATTGTTTCTCATGTTTACAGCATAGAGATCATAGAATGGCTGGCAAAACTGGCCCGGAAAAATCTTAAAGAATCAGGGATTACAAACACCACCACCGTTTTTGGGAATGGTTACAAAGGGTGGCCTGAAAAAGCCCCTTTTGATAAAATCATTCTTACTGCCGCAGCTGCATATATCCCGGACACATTAAAAAACCAGTTGAAAACCGGTGGAAAGATACTGGCTCCTGTAAATCATAATGTACAAAGGCTCATGCTCCTGGAAAAAAAAGCAGACAATTTGTTTGAAGAAAGCCCCCTGATCAATGTGCGTTTTGTCCCAATGACCGGAGAAAAGGAAGCATAAAAAACCTCGTGATATTTTTGATCATGCGGTAGAATAATGAGGGAATTTAGCGCAATTTCTCATTGGGGAATTTAGTACACAAGAATAACCGGGTATGTCAGTTTAGGATCTGTGTCATGTTTTCTGTTAATGAATCTTTCTCGTCATCAAAAAGCTGAATGTCCAAAAAATTTAACGCGGCATCCAGGGTAGAGAAACATTTCACTGTTTTTCCTGATTCACGTGATGTTTCCAGGTATAAATAGAAATAAGCAGTTTCGCCTGGTTGTGCTACAAGTATGGCTTCCTTTGTATTATCGGGCTGGTGTTGATTGAGTTTGTGACGAATGCGCTTCACTTCATCGCTGATGTTTTCGCTATCGTTTTTAAAGTCAATGAAAGCATCACGAAAATCAATCAGGCGATTGGGAATGGTACGCAATGTCTCATTAGCGTATTGTGCTTCAATACATTTTAAAATATCATTATTGGATATTTTTCCACGGTAAACAATTAAAACCATATTGTGTTGATGAAAAATACGATATCCGGTATAAGTATTATTATTCATAAGCTGTCTGCATTTTCTGTGTGTGGATTACAAAGAAAGCAATTTCACACGAATTTGCACGAAAAAAGTGAAGAGTAAAAACCCGTTTTAAAAAGATCCCTAAAATACGCAAGTGGCGTACAGTTTTGCCATGCAGTAGTAAACTGTTTGTAAATTTACCTGCCTGCCTTGTTGTTGCCAGCAAGGCTTTTGGTTTTGTATTGCCTTCCTTCCGGTTTAGCGGTACAGTTTTCTTTCAAACTGCCGGACATGTTTGCATGCGGGGCAAAAGAAAAGCCCCCTTATTTTTAAGGAGGCTCTTTCTTAACTGAAAAGGTTTATACACTTGCTTATTCTTCAGTTTCTTCTGTTTCTTCTGCCGGATACCATCCGTCAACCATTTCCTTGTTATCATTGTAATACTTTGTAGCAGAAACGAGCGGATCGGCACCTTCTTTAATCCTGCCCATCAGGTCATACAATTCCTTTTCATTGAGATTGAAGTTTGTGCAGAATTCTGCAGCTTTGGGATAATCTTTTTTAAACCCTTCTCGTGACAGAATAGCACATACATCTTTGGGGTAAATGCCTTTTGGGTCATCCAGGTATTTGATGTCAAATTGCGCCCACATGTAGTGGGGTTTCCACCCTGTGATGACAATGGGTTTTTCTTTTTTGACAGCTTTTTCAAGGCTGGCAAGCATGGCAGGGCCACTTGAGGTGATTTGTTCAAAATCAAGATTGTATGCTTCAATGGCTTTTTCGGTATTACCATGAATACCTGCTCCGCTGCCAATCCCTATGATTTCGTTGTTAAATTTTTCGGCATGTTCATTCAACTGGTCAATGGATTCGATGTCAACGTATTTTGGAACAACCAAACCTGTTGTGCCACCGCTGAATGATTATCCAAGTTTCACGATGTCATCGCCATATTTTTCCCAATAGTCTTTGTGTGTATTGGGTAACCAGGCGTCAAAAAACAGGTCGCTGTCACCTTTTGCCAGTGAAGCATAAATCGGCCCGGGTTCGATGGGAGTGATTTTTACATCGTATCCCTGTTCTTCCAGAGCAACTTTGGCCAGATGCGTAAAAGCAACACCCGCTGCCCAGTTGGGATAAAGGATTTCAATGGTACCTTGTTCTTGTTCGGGGCCGGAACCATCGTTTTGTTCTCCCTGATTGCATGCACTGATACCAAAAACCATCAGTGCGATGATTGTAATTGAAAAAATTCTTGACATAGTTCGTTTCATAAGCATTTTGTTTTTTAAATTCAACATGTATTATTGTTTGATTAATTCTTTGATTTAGATAATGATTGTGTCAGCCTGTCCAGAATAATAGCCAGAATGACAATGCCCAGCCCGGCTTCAAACCCAAGCCCGACATCTGCCTGCAGGATGCCGCGGTAAACAGCTTGTCCAAGTCCACCGGCTCCTACCATAGATGCAATGACCACCATAGAAAGTGATAACATAATTACCTGGTTTACTCCGGTCAAAATGGTGGGCATGGCCAGGGGTATTTGCACCTTATATAACAGTTGTCGTTTTGTGGCACCGAACGCAATGGATGCTTCAACGACGTCTTTTTGAACCCCGCGAATGCCAAGATTTGTAAGCCTTACTGCAGGCGGTAAAGCAAAGATAACAGTGGCCACAATACCGGGGACATTTCCAACACCAAAAAACAATATGGCCGGGATCAGATATACAAATGCCGGCATGGTCTGCATAAAGTCCAGAATCGGGCGGATTACGCTTTCTACCCTGTCAGACCGGCTTGACCATATACCCAGTGGAATACCTATGACCAGCGAAATAATGGATGCACTGATTACAAGTGCCATGGTACGCATGGTCATAGCCCAGTAACCCATGGCCCACAATAAAAGCAATCCCAACAAAGTAAAGGAAGCTATGCCCAGGCCTTTTTTTAGCCCTGTTTTTGTTTTGAGGCCGTATTTGCGTCCGTTGAGCCAAAACATTAAGGCTGTCAGGATGATAATGACAACCCAGAAAGGCGGCGCATTCAAAATGTCCTGAAAACCACCTACTATGGCCTCAATGCCTACGCTGATTCCATCAAAGACAACCCCGGCTTTTTCAATTAACCAGTCAATGCCTTTTTCGATGTATTTTCCGATATCAATTAGTTTTTCATTCATTGTTCAGTTCCTCCGGAATTTTTTAAACCTTCTGTTTTTATTGTTTTTACTTCATCCTGGTTAATGCCCAGCATCTCAGCGAGTACAGATGAATGCACTACCACACCCTCTAATTGTTTGTCGTCATTGACGATTGCAAGATTAAACTTATTATCCAGAAACAACAACAACAAATCGGATACGGTGGTGTCGGGTTTAGCTGTATTCACGTCTTTATGAATGTATTTTTCAGGAATGTGCTCATAATCTTTATTTTGAATGGCTGCCATGTCATCATCGCTGACAAAACCAACAAAGTGATTGTGATCATTCACCACTGGCAGTGATGTAACACCATATTTTCGCATTTGACGCAGAGCTGTTTTTGGCCCCGATTTTTTCAAACGCAGGCGTTCGGGATTTTTGAACATAATTGAGCGTGCCGTAATGATTTTGCCATGTTCGACATTTTCAACAAAAGATTTGACATAATCATCGGCGGGTTTTGTCAAAATGTCTTCGGGGGTGCCAACTTGAACAATTATTCCATCTTTCATGATGGCTATTCTATCGCCAAGTTTTAAGGCTTCATCCAGGTCGTGTGTGATAAACAAAATGGTTTTCTGTACCTTTTCCTGTAAGTCAAGAAGTTCTTCCTGCATGTTGTTTCGGATGAGCGGATCAAGAGCGCTAAACGCTTCGTCCATTAACAAGATTTCAGGATCATTGGCCAGGGCTCTGGCAAGGCCTACACGTTGCTGCATACCCCCGCTCAATTCTCCGGTCATCATATCTTCATATCCATCCAACCCAACAGTTTTAATGGTCTTCAAAGCTACATCGCGGCGCCTTTCTTTGTCAACATTCATTATTTCAAGACCAAAAGTAACGTTATCAGCTACACTACGGTGAGGCAATAAACCGAAATGCTGAAAAACCATGGATAAATCATTGCGCCTCATTTTGAGTAATTCCTGTTTTGATGCCTTAATAATGCTTTTTCCGGACATTAAAATGTCGCCGGTGGTTGGTTCATTGAGCCTGTTGAAACAACGCAAAAGGGAAGACTTTCCGCTGCCGGAAAGCCCCATGATAACAAAAATTTCGCCTTTTTTTATCTTCAGGTTTACGTCGTTTACTGCCAATGTACATTTTGTTTCTGCAAGAATTTCATCTTTACTTTTTCCTGCTTTGAGCAATTCCATTGCCTGTTTGATATGTTTACCAAACATCATTGTCAGGTTTTTAACTTCTATATGCGTTGATCCCATATTATATTGTATTAAAAATAATAACCAATATTGATGTTAAATCTCAGATTCCAGGGCATGTCTTTTAACTCAACAGGTTCGCCCACTTTATCGATATCCTCTGTGTAATAATAAAGATCTTCACTAACGTCATCTGCGTATGTGCGTCCCTGTCCAAGGCCTACACCAAAGTCATCTGTCAACCATGGTTGGTTTTTACCCAGGGCAAAGTCAACATAGGTATAAATGCCGCCTGCAGACACAAGGAAACCCGGGATTAAATGATATGAGTCAACAAAATTTTCGTTAACCTTATCAATCATAGTGAAGTCAATATATGGCTGAATGTTGGTGATGGGACCAAATTCTACCGGGATGGAATAGGCCAGGCCTGCCACATACATATTGGCTTGATTGGCTACGCCGTATGGAAATCCATATGCCCCCATTGGGATAACATTCAGACTGGTAGTATCATCAGACATTGCAGCATAATTATAATTTATAAATTCACCTTTAAAGTTGAGGTTCCCGAAATCGGCTAATATATGTCCGGCAAAGGCCGTTGAAATTTCTGAATCATCAAGTACAGAGTTGTAATTTTGACCAACTTGTACCGATGCCCCAAGTTCAATATTATCAATCACATTACAGGCTACCCTCAGATTAAGATGATTAAGTTCACGTATGGATGCTGATGTATTCACCAGAGCATCAAGGTCTTCATCATAATATGCAGCTAAACTACCATGTGGCACAATGTCATATGAATAACGACCTGAACCTGGTCCAGCCCAGTTAACACCGCCGGATGCAGGGCCTTGTGGCTCAGCCTGACGGTAATAAGCCAATTGTAATTCACCTTTGTCTCCAAGAGCGTAATCAAAACCAATCCCCATGTCGTAGTCGTCTTCAAGACCCACATAATATGGCCCCTGAAACCACCATGAATGGGAAGCAAATGATGTGATGCCAAATGGCTTCTGAAAAACACCAAGTTTCATGTACAGATCATCAGAAAGACCATATCCCAGGTAACCATGGTGAATGAAATGTGTGGCAAAAGTGGGATAAAACCGGTATTCAAAACTCAAATCAACCCCGGCTTTGCTGCCGTCAACATTCAAACGCCAGGTATCCCATGTAGCATAGGTATTTGTTTCTGTGGGTGAGCTTTCATAGGATTCACTGATAATATTATAACGTACAGCTCCTCCAAATGTGAATCCATCTTCTTTTTCTTCTTCTTGTGCATGCGCATGAAAAACCATCGCAAACAACACAATGCCTGTCATTACAATTTTCAATCTGCGTACCATAAATTTTATTTTTAAGTTTTTAAATGCTTAAATAACATTACTAGAACCATTTATACAGTATTTTGTTTAAAAATTATCCTGTATGCAAATGTCTATAATAATATTTATGGCGAAAATTCACAGGCTTAATATAAAATAAATGTTGTTTAATAAATTATCAAAGCGGTTAAAAATATGTAATAAGAAATAAATAAACAATAAAATATTATAAAAAAATATTAAATGAGTGGCTGAACTGAATGAATGAACTTGATTCAATGCTTCCCTAAATTAACCCTTAAATAATTTATTCCCAGCAAATATTTAATCTTATTTTACGTTGTCTAAAAAAACGCCTAAATTTGAGGCTAAATTTTTTGAATATGTGGACACTCTTACAAAAGGAGATAAAGACATTTTTTAGTTCTGTAACCGGCTATCTTGTTGTGGTGTTATATCTTGTCATCAATGGTCTGGTAATGTGGGTTTTTCACGGCCCTTCAAACATTCTGGATGCCGGTTACGCCAATATTGATACTTTATTTATCATTTCTCCGTGGGTTTTTTTATTTCTTGTGCCCGCTGTTACCATGCGACTCATTTCCGATGAAAAGCGAATAAAAACCATGGAATTGTTACTGGTGAGGCCTATTTCTGAATTACAGATTGTGCTGGCAAAGTACCTGGCTGGCCTGGTACTTGTAGTCATTGCTTTGTTGCCTACCTTACTATATCTTATCTCTATCCACGAACTGGGGAAAGTGTCAGGGAATATGGATACAGGTGCCATTGCCGGGTCGTATATTGGGTTGTTCTTTTTGGCGGCCATTTATACAGCCATTGGATTGTTTGCTTCATCGCTGACAGCGAACCAGGTCATTTCATTTGTTATCGCTGTTGTGTTGTGTTTTGTTATGTATATTGGTTTTGGTGAATTAAGCAACCTGGCTCCCGGTGGTGCATTAAACAATTTTATTGAATCCCTTGGTATCAATTATCACTACCAGTCAATTAGCAGGGGGTTAATCGATACGAGAGACGTCCTGTATTTTTTGAGTGTGATCAGTATATTTTTAATGGGCACAAAACTTGTGCTGGAAAGTCGTAAATGGAAATAATGGAATGTTATGAATCGTAAGCAGATAAAAAAGCAACATATTTTTCAATGGATACTTCTTTTATTGATTATTGCACTGATAAATTTTATTGGTTCAATATGGTACCTGAGGATTGATCTCACTGAAGAAAACAGGCATTCGCTATCTGAGACTTCTGTAGAGTTGCTGAAAAACCTTGATGACATTATGTATGTAAAGGTGTATTTGGATGCCGAAGATTTGCCTGTTGATTTGCTCAGATTACAGCGTAAGATAAGGGAAACCCTGAATGACTTCAGACGCTACTCCCCTGAAGTTGAATATGAATTTATCAATCCCTTTGAAGAGAAAGACAGGGAAGTACAGTATAAAATATACAAACAACTGGAAGAAAAAGGCCTTATTCCGACAGAATTGCAGGAAGGCGGCCCTGAATCATCGAGGCAACAATTGGTATTCCCTGGCGCTCTGCTTTCTTATAAAGGCAATGAATATCCTGTGAATTTTCTTGAAAATGAAGGCATTGGAGGGGCAAATCAAAAAATCAACAAATCCATCAGCAGGGTAGAACAAAAGTTTGTGCAGGGGATGTTGCGTCTTGTAAGTTCTGAAGTGAAAAAGGTAGCATTCATCGAAGGACATGGTGAGCTGGATGAATACCAGACCATGGACATCATGATTTCACTGAGTGAGTTCTACAAAATTGAAAGGCTTTCGATAGATGGAGTATTAGGAGCTCTGGATGATTACGAAGCTGTGGTTATGGCAAAGCCAACACAAAGGGTCAGTGAAAAAGATAAATTTATTTTAGATCAGTATATCATGGATGGGGGTAAAGTGCTCTGGTTGATTGAGTGGATGGGGATGAGCATGGACAGCCTGGCGAATCAGCCTTCGAGCATGGCATTAATCAGGGATATCAATATGGATGATATTTTGTTCAACTACGGTGTGCGCATTAATCCCGACCTGATCCAGGATTTGAATTGCCTGAGTATTCCCATAACCGTGAATCAGCGCAGTGGAGAACCTCAGTTTGAACCGAGGCAGTGGTTCTTTTTTCCTGCTGTATCTTCCGAGAATGATCATATCATCAATAAAAATGTTTCCATCATCAGAACACAGTTTGTTAGCAGCATTGATACTGTTGGGGAAGGCGATAAGATCGATAAAACATATTTACTGAAAACATCACAATACAGCCGCACCCTGGGCGTTCCCGTAGAAGTGTCTTTGGATATGTTAAGGCGACCGCCGCTGCCAAGGCTTTTTAACGAAGGGAAACAACCCATTGCTGTATTGCTTGAAGGACAGTTTGAATCCAATTTTGATGGCCGCATTCCACAGGAATTTGTGCAAAATACAGATATAGGTTTTCAACCCATCAGCAAACCCACCAGTCAAATTGTCATTTCCGACGGGGATATGATAAGAAACTATGTGCACCAAAGGGGAGAAAGAAAAGAACCTTTTCAACTTGGAGCCGACAAATATTACAAGCAACAGTTTACACCTGGAAATAAAGAGTTTTTGATGAACGCAATCAATTACCTCTGTGGCGATAAAGAATTGATAAAGCTGAGAATGAGGGAAATAAAATTGCGGCTTTTGGATAAAGGGAAGGTCAGGGAACAAGGCCTTTTCTGGTCTGTGTTTAATATGGTGGTCCCCGTGCTAATAATCGTATTGCTTGGTGTGGTGCTTGTTGTTGTCAGAAAATACAAGTATGCTAAAACGTAAAATAACTGATAAATGAAAAAAAATAATCTAATATTACTGATTAGTTTTCTGGCCTTGCTGGCAGTAGCGGTAATTTTATTTTTTACCCGTTATGAAATCCAAAAGACAGAGGTTGATGGTAAATCCAAACTTGTCATTGAACAAAAAAAATCCACACTTGATGTGTTGAGAGATTTTGCTGTAAAAGATACAGCCTCAATCAATAAAATTTTTCTTGTGGATAAAGAAAACAATGAGATACTTCTCAAAAGGCAAAGCAAAGATGTCTGGACTGTTAATGAAGAATACATGGCGAGGAAAGACCTGATGGATATTTTGCTCGAAACAATTGCCCGGATTGATGTTGCAAATCCTGTTCCTAAATCCAAACAGGATTATGTGCTGCGTGATTTGTCTGCCAACGGAATAAAGTGTGAAATTTATCAGGACGATAAACTATCAAAGGTATATTACATTGGTGGTGTAACACAAAACAGCACAGGAACATACATGCTTATCGAAAATTCATCCGCGGCTTTTGAAGTGTTTTTACCCGGCTTTACAGGGTATTTAACCACCAGGTACAATACAAACATCAATGAGTGGCGAAGCAAAAAAGCATTTCTATACGATATTGACGAGATTGATCAGGTTGAAATAGAATACCCCGCACAAAAAGAGCAAAGTTTCAGAATAATCAACCATGGCAGAAACGATTATGTCGTTGAAAAACTTTTTCCAGGAGAACCTGTGCATGGTTTTGATACCATAGCGGTGAAAATGCTGTTATCCCGCTTCAAAAATGTAGGGTTCGAGTATTTTTTGCCTTCCAATATGCAGGAACATAAACTTGATTCTCTTAAATCAGTTGAGCCAATTAGAATATTCAGGGTTAAAAACAACGCCGAAGAAATCAGGGAACTTAAATGTTACCGCAGGCCAAATATAAAACAACAACTTGACGACGAAGGCAATCCTTATCCATTTGATCTGCATCGACTGTATGGAATTATCAATGGAGAGGCAGTTGTTTTACAATACCGGACAATTGATCCTTTGTCTGTAAAATTAAAGGATATCAAACAAAAAAAACAGAGCTGATGGTATTTCAAAAGGCATTGTTGATAAATATTTGAATTATTTGTTTTTTTAGTGTGATTTAATATGTATTTTTAGCTTTGATTTTTTAAAACTTAATGATAATGAATTTTGTAATTTCAAGTACCGCATTGCTGAACAGGTTACAACTGGCTAGTAAGGTTGTAAACAGTAAAAACACATTGCCGATTTTGGACAATTTCCTGATTAAGGTTGAGGATGATGAGCTGAAAATTACGGCTTCCGACCTTGAAACAACCTTGACAACCAGTATAAAACCCGACAGTGTTGACGGAAATGCCACTGTGGCAATTGATTCAAAAAAGATCCTTGAAATCCTGAAAGAATTTCCCGAGCAACCACTGACATTTCAGATCGATACCGAAAGCCTTAAAGTGGATATCAAATCTGAAAACGGAAAGTTTAGTCTTGTCGGGCAAAGTGGTGAGGATTTCCCCAAAACCCCGGAATTAAAACAGGATCAGGTCAACCGCATTGATGTTGAACCGGAAATTTTGTTTACCGGCATTACAAGCACCATTTTTGCAACAGCAGATGATGAGTTGAGGCCGATAATGAACGGTGTCCTTATTGAGATATCTCCCGATGATATGACGTTTGTGGCTTCCGATTCACATAAACTGGTACGCTATCGCCGTAAAGACGCCAGTGCAGAGATGGAAGCATCATTTGTGCTGCCCAAAAAACCTGCAGGCATTCTGAAAAATATCGTTACCAAAGCAGAAGATAAGCTAACCATTGAATTTGATGATAAAAACGCCATCTTCAGTTTTAAAGGATTTACCATGGTATGCAGGCTCATCGAAGGCAATTACCCAAGTTATAATTCTGTGATACCAACAGAAAATCCCTATAAGATGGTGGTTGACCGTGTTGAATTTTACAATACCCTCAAACGTGTTTCTATCTTTTCCAATCAGGCAAGCAACCTGGTTAAATTAAATATATCGGGGAACAGCTTGAGTATTTCTGCGCAGGACATTGATTATTCCATATCAGCAAAAGAAGACATCCCATGTCAATACGAAGGGGAAGAAATGACGATTGGCTTTAAATCCCTGTTCCTGCTTGAGATATTAACAAACCTAAGTACAGAAGAAGTTTGCCTGGAAGTTTCTGATCCTACAAGAGCCGGTCTTGTTTTACCTAAAGACAATGATAACCCCGATGAAGATATCCTTATGTTATTGATGCCCATGATGATCAATAACTAATTGATTATTTATTATCCGGGTTTTTGCCTGGATATTTTATTTTCTTTTATGAATCTTGAATTGACAAAACCCCTTGTGTTTTTTGATATCGAATCAACCGGTATGAACATTGCAAAGGACAGGATTGTCGAAATTGCTTTTTTAAAAGTATTCCCTGATGGCAGCCAGGAATCAAAATTGCAGCGCATCAATCCTGAGATACCAATACCTGAAGAAACTACACGCATTCATGGTATATCGGATGCAGATGTGGAGAATTCCCCTAGCTTTAAACAGGTGGCCAAAAAATTCGCTGGTTTCATTGAAGGTTGCGATATTGCAGGATTCAATTCCAATAAATTTGATATTCCCATGCTGGCCGAAGAATTTATCCGCGCCGATGTGGATGTTGATTTAAAACGCCATAAAGCCATTGATGTACAGGTGATATTTCATAAAATGGAACAACGCACCCTGGGTGCTGCGTATAAATTTTATTGTAAAAAAAAGCTGGTCAATGCTCATTCAGCCATGGCTGATACCGTGGCTACCTTTGAAATACTGGATGCACAGGTAGAACACTATAAGGCTTTGAAAGCAGATATTGATTCCCTGTCAGAATTTTCTGCTCACAAACACAATGTGGATTTTGCTGGCCGGATCGTGTACAACGATAAAAAACAGGAGGTGTTTAATTTTGGAAAATATAAAAACATGCCTGTAGAAGATGTGCTTAGTAAAGACCCTGCCTATTACGGCTGGATGATGAAAGGTGATTTTCCTTTGTACACAAAAAAGGTGCTGACAAACATCAAATTAAGGGCAATGAAAAATAAAAGTAATTAGTCGGAAGTCGGAAGACCGAAGCCCGGAGATACAATGTATAAAGATATTTTTCTTCCGATTTCGGACTCCAAGCTTCCGGCTTATTTATTACAAACATGAAAATCATTTGCATCGGAAAAAATTACGCTGAATACAATAAAGAGATGCACTCAGGCGCTGAAGAGCACCCTGTTTTTTTCCTGAAAGCCGACTCCTGCCTGCAAAAAGGACACAATCCTTTTTTTATCCCGGATTTTTCTGATGATGTGCATTATGAAGTTGAGATAGTGTTAAGAATTGGTAAACTGGGGCGTAGCATCCAGGAAAAATTTGCCCCCCGGTACTTTGATGCCATTACGGTGGGAATTGATTTTACAGCAAGGGATTTGCAACATGAATGTAAGGCAAAAGGCTTGCCCTGGGAAATATCAAAATCCTTTGATCAATCTGCCTGGGTGGGATCGTGGATTGACCCTGCCCCTTTTAAAGCCAATAAAAACCTGCACTTTTGGTTGAATAAAAACGGGGAAATCGTGCAATCAGGATACACCCATGATATGATCTTTACCCCTGAGAAAATCATTGCCTTTGTGTCCCGCTTTATGACACTAAAAACGGGAGACCTTATTTTTACCGGAACACCCGCCGGAGTCGGGCCTGTACATACGAATGATCTTATCACTGCAGGGATTGGCAATGAAAATTTGCTCACGTGCAAAATCAAATAAACGTGTTTTATAACATGTTTAAGTTTGTCGTTCCGGTAAAAAATCATGCCAAAAACTGAACAATTTTTTTAATTTTGTTAGGCTTATATGAATGTCTAATTTTAAATATCAGATAGTCAATGGATTTAATAAAAAAAGTTAAAGAAAACGCCAGAAAACACAAAAAACGCATTGTACTTCCCGAAAGCCTTGAAGAAAGAACCTTAAAAGCAGCTGATCAAATCATTGAAGAGAATATTGCTGTTCCCATACTTATTGGATCCCCGGAAGAAATTAAAGCAAAAGCTTCAGAACTGAAATTGTCTCACATCCATGAAGCAGTTATTTATGATCCTGCCAACTTTGATAAAATGAATAATTATGTTGATAAGCTGGTGGAATTACGTAAACACAAAGGAATGGATGCAGAAAAGGCAAAAAATGCCTTGCTTGATCCTTTGTATTTTTCGGTAATGATGATCAAGCAGGGTGATGCCGACGGAGAAGTTGCCGGAGCAATGAATGCAACCGGTGATGTGTTGCGGCCTGCATTTCAGATCGTAAAAACCAAACCGGGAATAAGCGTGGTTTCCGGTGCCTTTTTTATGATACTACAAGATAAGCAATTTGGAGACGATGGTTTGTTTGTTTTTGCTGATTGCGCTGTGCATCCTGATCCCACCGCTGAAGAGCTGGCTGAAATAGCTGTATGTACGGCTGAAACTGCCTCGGCTATTGGTGAAATGGATCCGCGTGTAGCTATGCTCAGTTTTTCCACCAAAGGATCAGCAAAACATGACATGGTGGATAAAGTGGTGGAAGCCACATCTATTGCCAAACGGAAATCACCCGATTTAAAAATTGATGGCGAATTGCAGGCAGACGCTGCCATTATTGAGGCAATTGGTAAAAAGAAAGCCCCGGACAGTAAAATAGCCGGAAAAGCAAATGTATTGGTATTTCCGACCTTGGAAACCGGGAACATTGCCTACAAACTGGTTCAACGCATGGCAGGAGCGGAGGCAATCGGGCCTGTCTTACAGGGTATGGCAGCACCCATCAATGACCTTTCCCGCGGATGTTCTGTCAGTGACATTGTAAACCTTGTAGCCATTACTGCAAATCAGGCAGCCAAAAGTGAATAAAATTATAAAGATAGATATATGAAAGTATTAGTTTTAAATTGTGGAAGTTCCAGCATCAAATATCAATTGTTGGAAATGAATGATGAGCCTTTGCTGCTTGCAAAAGGCTTGCTTGAACGTATCGGCCTGGAAGAAGGCGTGCTGATACACAAACGCCCCGGCAAAGAGCCTTATGAAATCCAAATCCCCATTGCTGATCATACCATAGGCATCAATCTTTTATTGGATGCTTTGACCGATCAGGAACACGGTGTGATTACAAACCTTGAAGAGATCAACGCTGTGGGACACCGTGTAGCGCACGGAGGTGAGTTTTTCAGTGAAAGCAGCTATATAAATGCACAGGCTAAAGTTTATATCGGAGAATGTTGTGGTCTTGCTCCCTTGCATAATCCCGCCAATCTTAAAGGTATTGAAGCCATGGAAAAATTGTTGCCCGAAGTGAATCAGGTGGCGGTATTTGATACATCTTTTCATCAGTCAATGCCGGAACAATCATTTCATTATCCCATTCCGTACGAGTATTATGAAAAGTATAAACTGCGCCGGTATGGTTTTCATGGCACAAGCCATAAATTTGTTGCACAGAAAGCCTGTGATAAACTTAACTGGAACATTAATGATAAAAAAATAATCACATGTCATCTTGGTAATGGTGCTTCTATATGCGCGATAGACAAAGGAAAATCTGTGGATACAAGCATGGGATTCACCCCGGTTGAAGGCCTTATGATGGGCACACGTGTGGGCGATTTTGACCTGGGTGGATTACTCCATCTGATGGAAAAAGAAAACCTGAGTATTCCTGAAACCAACAACCTCATTAACAAAAAAAGTGGTCTGAAAGGTTTTTCCGGCGTTTCAAGTGATATGCGTGACCTTGATGAAGCTGCTGATGCGGGCAACCACCGTGCCGATTTGGCTAAAGATATGTTTGCATACCGTGTGCGTAAATATATAGGATCGTATGCGGCTGTTTTGAATGGGCTTGACCTGATTATTTTTACAGGTGGTATTGGTGAGAATGATTCAAATACCAGAGAGCGTGTCCTGTCGAAAATGGATTTTATCGGTGTGGATTTTGATCCGGAAGCCAACGATTGCCGCGGTGAAGATTGCCTGATGGTAAGCAAAGAAAAATCCAGGGTCAAAGCCATGGTGGTAACAACAAACGAGGAGCTCGTGATTGCCAGGGACACAAAACGGATTGTGTCTGAATTGTAGCACAATTTTGTTTATTTATGGTGATATCATATTAATGTTATTGCCTTAATAGAAGGCTTTTAGTAAATTATCATTGGTATAACTCAAAATAGATTAAATATGGCACTGAAAAAGCTTGATGAGTTGATTGGTATCGCTCAGGAAAAGAAAACAAGAAGAATGGTAGTGGCCGCTGCCGCAGATGCACATGTACTTGCTGCCGTAAAGGTAGCAATGGATAAAAACATTGTTTCACCTGTACTGGTTGGAGACGCTGAAAAGATAAAAGCTGTGGTTGGTAAAATTAACATGGATGCAGGTAAGATTGAGATCATCCATGAGCCTGACGACAAAAAAGCATGCCAGCGGGCGGTGAAACTCATTAAAGAGGGAAAAGCAGAAGTGCTTATGAAAGGGCTGGTTGCTACCGCTGTGATCCTGAAAGCTGTGCTTGATAAAGAATATGGATTACGCAAAGGTTCTACTTTGAGCCATTTTGCTTTGTTTGAATCCCCTTATTACCACAAATTACTTGGTGTTACTGACGCTGCAATGAATGTGGCGCCGGAGTTCAATGATAAAGTAGCTATTGTAAACAATGCAGTGGAAGCCATGCATGGAATTGGTGTGAAAATTCCAAAAGTGGCCATTTTAGGGCCGGTGGAAACCGTGAATCCAAAAATTGAATCCACGGTACATGCTTCTATGCTTTCAGTGATGAATAAACGTAACCAAATTAAAAACTGCATCATTGACGGCCCCTTTGCTGTGGACAACACAGTAAGCAAAGAAGCCTGTGAACAAAAAGGTATAAAAAGTGAAGTGGGAGGCGATGCAGATATACTGGTAGCCCCTGAACTGAATGCATCAAATATCTTGTATAAAACACTGGCTTTTCTTGGTGGAGCAACTTCAGCAGCGGTAATCATGGGAGCAAAAGTCCCCATTGTGCTAACATCCCGCGCCGATACCGAAAGGGCTAAATTATTATCAATCGCATTTGCTGCAGCTATGGAATAAAAAAAGAAATATAACTATGACAACTTACAGATTACTTATTGTTAACCCGGGATCAACATCCACAAAAATTGCAATCTTTGAAAATGATAAAAACGTGTTTCAGAATAACCTGAAACATTCACGTGATGAATTGTCTGCATTTGCAAGCATTACAGACCAGGATGAGTTCCGGAAAGAAATAGTGCTCAATGAAGTAAAAACAGCAGGATACGATATCAATAAAATTGATGCTGTTATTGGCAGGGGAGGGCTGGTTAAACCTATCCCATCTGGTATATATCAGGTAAACGAAGCCATGCGAAAAGATTTGAGGAATTCGCCACTGGGTGAACATGCCAGTAACCTGGGAGGCTTAATAGCCGATGACATTGCCAAATCCATAGGAAGGGCAAAAGCTTACATTGCAGACCCTGTGGTTGTGGATGAAATGGAAGACATCGCACGTGTGAGTGGGAATCCTAATTTTAAGCGCATTTCCATTTTCCATGCCCTAAACCAAAAAGCGATTGCCAGGACTTATGCCCGGGACATTGGGAAAAATTACGGTGATTTAAATTTAATTGTAGCTCACCTGGGAGGTGGCATATCCGTAGGAGCCCATCGAAAAGGGAAAGTTGTTGATGTCAACAATGCGCTGGACGGCGATGGTCCTTTTTCTCCCGAACGCAGTGGTGGTTTGCCCGTTGGCCAGTTGGCGAAATTATGTTTTTCCGGAAAATACTCGCTCAAAGAGGTGAAAAAAATGATCAAAGGTGAAGGCGGACTGGTAGGTTATCTTGGAACAAACGATGCCTACGAGGTAGAGCAGCGTATGAACAAGGGCGATAAAAAAGCCGAGTTCATTTTTAATGCAATGGCTTACCAGGTAGCTAAGGAAATTGGTGCTTTGGCCGCAGTATTAGAGGGTAAGATAGATGGGATTTTGCTGACAGGAGGCATAGCCTATGGTAAACCGTTTGTGAAAATGGTTGAAAAGATGACAGGTTTTCTGGCTCCTGTAAAATCCTATCCAGGGGAGGATGAGATGGCGGCGTTGGCAAAAAACGGGCTGATGGTGCTTAAGAATGAAGTGGAACCAAGCACATATAAATAAACACAACTATCATGAAAAAAATACATCAGACGGATAAAGCGCCCAAAGCTATAGGGCCTTATTCACAAGCGGTTGAAGTCAACGGTACCTTATTTATTTCCGGGCAGGTGCCTGTAAATCCGGAAACAGGCAAAATACCAGAGGGCATAGAAGCGCAGACAAAACAGGTCATGAAAAACATTAGTGCCATACTGGAAGAAGCCGGTTATGCATTTGATGATGTGATTAAATCAACTTGCTTGCTCAGCGACATGGCCAATTTCAAGGCTATGAATGAAGTGTATGGCAGCTACTACGCACAAAATCCTCCGGCCAGGGCGGCATTTGCTGTAAAAGAATTGCCACTTGGCGCGTTGGTAGAAATTGAAACCATCGCTGTGAAAAGTAACTAAAACATTGTCAGACTACACGTTTATCAATGTAATTGGAGTTAAACAGGCGTAAAGCGCCCATGTAGTCCACATTGAATTCAAGTAAATCTCCAACCTGGTAATTTTGTTCATTTTTATCCAGGTCCATGACTATCATGTCAGAACTGGCACCGGCCACTTCCACATTGGGATCAACCGGAGTCAGATGTTCTGTTTCGATATCCAGCAGCCCAACATCAAGGATGGCACGGTAGGTTTTTTTACCATATTCATCTTTCTCAAACTCAAAACTTTTACCTTCAACGTTTTGCCCCATATCACCTTCAGGTACCGTAGGCTTTTTGGTCAATTCGATGATCTCCGCATAAAGTTTCAACACGTCATTTTCCATCTCTTCGAGTTTGGAACCGTCATACACATTGGTTCCCATATACAGGGTTTCTCCGACACGAAAATGATTTATGCCCTGGGGGAGTAATTTTTGTTTGATAAGCGGAATGGTAACGGATGATCCACCGGAAACGTATTTGATCTTACGGTTGAATTTAGCCTCAATCAGTTGTTTATACAGGTTGAGCTGTATCAGTTTATCCTGGTTGGGCAATACACCATACAGGCAGGTCAGGTTTGTGCCAATACCCAATACACTTATGTTGGGTAATTTAAAAATCTCTTCATAAAAATCAATAACATCGTTACGCATCACACCTTCACGAAGCTCACCCATTTCAAGCATAATGATGACTTTGTGTATCTTATTTTGCTTTTGGGCTTCTTCAGAAAGCAACTCAATGGTGCTCAATTGAGTGTTCAAACTCATGTCGGCATATTTAACAACGGATTTTATGGACCGCTTTGCAGGTGGTTTGATGTATATGGTCTGAACATCTTTGCTGATGTTTTTGATCGTTTTTAAGTTGCTAACCCTGGAGTCGCAAATTTCTTTAATACCGAGGTCAATCACTTCTTTTAAGTATGCTTTATTTCCACAAAGCATTTTGGTTACAACCGCCCATTCGATATTATGCTTTTTGAAAAGCTTATCGAGGTGGTTGTAGTTGCGTTTTAATTTTTTCCGGTCAAGTAGTACAAAAGCCATATCGTTATCTGTTATATCTCATTTCCATATACTTGCTGGTAAATCCAACCTTTTTATAAAGGAAACGAGCAGGATTGTTATGCTCCACGTGCAGTTTAACATCGCCTTCAGCAGTATCCAGTGTTTCTTTCATCAATTTTTTGCCAAGGCCTTTGCCCCTTTGGTCACGGTGTACAGCAATATAAACAAGAATATTGTCAGGTATATAACCGCCCATGCCTGTTTTGTTTATAACAACGGCTCCTTTGATATCGTCATCTTCTCTGGCCACGAGAATAAATCCTCCAAAAGACTCAATGTTTTTCATCGCGTAGTCAATAGACTTCATAATTGCTTCACGGGGGTCTCCAAACTCATCCAGATGTTTATAAAGAAAATCGCAAACTTCTTCTTTTTCAGTGTTGGATAATGGTTGTTTTTCTGTAAATAATTTAATTTCCATAGCGTTAAAGTTTAGTAATCATTATTAATATTTATAATTAAATGTACTGTGAAAGACATTATATGGTTTGTCATCCAGGTACAATAAAAACAAAAATAAGTAAAGTCAAACGGATGTGCAAATTTGAACAAATGAATTTATACAAATAATTGATATTTAGATAAAAATGATAGTCTGAATTCGCTGCGGTTATTTTTTATGGTTCTACTGCAAATTTAGTGGGTAATGGGAATGATTGAATTATTACTGTTGAGTAAAAATTAAGAATTAGAAAAAATAAACGCTCGTCAATCTAAATTATACTGTCAGGGCTAAAGCCCATTCCATCTTTCATGTTCTTATCACCCCCGACCTGAAGGATGGGGGATAAGCGTGTACTTAACTATAGCCGATTAACCCCGGCATTTATGTATGTCAGGGTTTTGAGGCGAAATATAAAATAGAAAGGGCTTTAGCCCTGACAAAGCCATTAAAATATAGATGACAAAGTGGAAATAAAAAGTGTCAGTTTTTACGGTATCAAAAAATGATCGAGACACCCTTTATTGTATTTCAAATTCAAATAACATGATCCGTTGGTATTCTTAACATTGTAAAAATCTTTGAAAAACCATACGGAAAACAAAGGGAAAGACGAGTTTTTTTGTTGTAAATTTCCATGTTCTCATTTCTTAATTTCAGGTTAAATTAATGGCATATTGTAAACTGGAATAAATAAGTTTACTATTTTTGTTTGTGATACGGTAATTATGGATCAGGATATCAACAAATATATGAACAGATGCCTGGAGCTGGCAGCACTCGGGACAGGACATGTGAGTCCCAACCCGATGGTGGGTGCTGTGATTGTATATGACGGTAGCATCATTGGTGAAGGATACCACCATCAGATCGGTGAAGCCCATGCCGAAGTCAATGCACTGGCATCGGTGAAAGATAAATCCTTGCTGAAAGAATCAACCATGTACATCAATCTTGAGCCATGTGTACATTACGGACGCACTCCACCATGCACTGACCTTA
>CAZGPW010000097.1:0-11464 GCA_964527535.1 uncultured Bacteroidales bacterium | reverse complement strand
TCTATTGTTCTAATGTTCGTTATTCAATTCTTTTTTAGATTTAGGATTATTAGCCAACTTGCTTATAATAAGCGTATTGAAAAAGAGTTATATGAGAGTGATCGGTGATCGGGTATGTAGATACGATAAAAACCACAAAAAAACGCTTCTGATGTTGATACAGAAGCGTTTTTTTATTGGGACAAAATGGAATTTGCTTAGTCAATATTAAAGACGTTGCCTGAATTGAGCAAATCATTCATGTTGTGAATTTCGTTGTTTTCTTTTTCTTCCTTGATTTGATTTTCCAGCAGATTTTCATAAGTATCGCCTTCGTCAACAGACCGGATAATTCCAACAGCAATCGGATATTCAGGATAATTCATCCTGCTAAGCATGTAGTGCATGTTGGGGTCTGGATTTTTAGCGTCATGCACAAGAATATCATCTTTGGTAATGCCATTTTCTCCGATTTTCACCACTTTGAGTTTGCCTTCATCGATAATAAGGCCTTTTTCCTTTTCTTTCCCAAAGAGCAGGGGCTTTCCATGTTCAACATAAATGGTTCTGTCATCGCGAACGTCTTTGCCGGCTACGAGTTCATGCACTTTGTTGTTAAAGATCACACAATTTTGCAGTATCTCAACCATGGAGGTTCCTTTGTGTTTTTCTGCATCGAGAAAAACCTGTTTCATTATTTTTGGCCCTTTATCCAACACCCTGGCAAAGAAAGTACCTTGAGCCCCCATGGCTAATTCTCCGGGGTTAAACGGATTTTCAATGGTTCCATGTGGCGATGTTTTGGTTACAGAGCCTTTTGGTGTTGTTGGTGAATATTGGCCTTTGGTTAATCCGTAAATTTTGTTGTTAAACAACAATACATTGATATCAATGTTTCTACGGAGCAAATGAATAAAATGGTTTCCTCCAATGGCCATAGCGTCTCCATCTCCGGTGATTTGCCACACCGAAAGTTTCGGGTTGGCCACTTTTATTCCGGAGGCAATGGCAGCAGCTCTGCCATGTAATCCATGAAAACCATAGGTGTTAATGTAATAAGGAAACCGTGAAGAGCATCCAATGCCAGATACGAACACAAAGTCTTCGATATCTTTTCCGGTTTCGGGTAATGCAGACTGAACAGCAGCAAGAATACTATAAGCACCACATCCTGCACACCATTTAACAGGCCCGTCAACGACGAAATCTTTTTTTGTTAATTTTTGTTTTGTTAATTTTTGTTTTTCTTCCATAACAGTTAGTCCTCCAGAATTTCAAGACATTTCTTTTTTAATTCAGAGATGTAAAAAGGCAATCCCTGTACTTTATTGTGTTGTAAATAAGTAAATTGTGGTAAATGGGAGCGTAGATAATGAGCAAATTGCCCCATGTTGATTTCACAGACAAGGATTTTTTTGAATTTACTGAACACTTCTTCAGTATTTTCCGGCAGAGGGTAAATGTAGTTGAATTGAGCAAGGCTGACATCTTTGCCATCTTCGCGCAATTCTTTTACAGCAGTGTGAAGTGCTCCATAAGTTCCTCCCCAACCTACCACAAGTAGGTCTCCGCCATTCTGATTGCCAAAAATTTCCTGTTTGGGAATGTATTTTGCAATATTATTTACTTTATCCTGGCGTAGTTGAACCATTTTCTGATGATTATAGGGGTCGTGTGATACTTCCCCTGTTACATCGGCTTTTTCAAGTCCGCCTACACGATGCCTTAGGCCTTTTTGTCCGGGAACAGCCCAGTAGCGGTTTAATTTTTCAGGGTCTCTGCGGTAAGGCTGAAAGTCAGGATCGTTGTCTTTTGCTTTGGGTGGAGTGATTGGGGAGAGATCACCCATTTCCGGAATTTTCCAGAGTTCTGTGCCATTAGCAAGGTATCCATCCGAAAGCATAATGACAGGAGTCATGTGTTCAATAGCTATCCGGCATGCTTCAAAAGCAAAATCGAAGCAATTTCCCGGTGAACTGCTGGCTATTACCGGTATGGGGGCCTCGCCATTTCTACCATACAAGGCCTGAAACAGGTCTGATTGTTCAGGTTTTGTGGGAAGCCCTGTTGATGGCCCTCCACGTTGAACGTTGATGACTACCAAGGGTAATTCAGTCATGACAGCAAGGCCAAGGGCTTCAGATTTGAGCGAAAGGCCGGGGCCTGAAGTGCTTGTGGCACCAAGTCTTCCGGAAAAGCTGGCACCAATAGCAGAATTGATCCCTGCAATTTCATCTTCAGCCTGGAATGTTTTTACTCCCATGGATTTATGGTTTGATAATTCCTGAAGGATTTCCGAAGCCGGTGTGATGGGATATGACCCCAGAAATAACTGCAGGCCTGCTTTTTCAGCACCGGCAATCAAACCCCAGCTTGTGGCTATGTTTCCATGAATTTGCCTGTATTTTCCTTTTTTATCCTGAGATGGTTTAACCTGAAAGGTTGTGGAAAGCGCTTCAATGGTTTCAGCGTAATGATAACCACCACAAAGCACAGCAACGTTTACATCAACTAATATGGGTTTTGTTTTAAATTTTTCCCTGATGAATTTTTTCCCATTGTCAATGTCCCTGTTGAAAAGCCAAAAAAGAATACCCATGACAAACTGATTTTTGGTTTTGTCGGTGGTTTTTGTGTCAATCTCAACATCCATAGTTTTGACGGTGGATCTTGTTAATTGTGTAATGGGAGCTTTGATCAGGTTATAACCATCAAGAGAGCCATCGCCGATCGGGTCTTCGACAAATCCGGCTTTTTTGTAATGTTTATTGTCAAAATTATCAATATCAATTATAATGGTTGCCCCGGGTTTTACCCATTTCAGATTTGATTTAAGTGCTGCAGGGTTCATAGCCACCAGTACATCAGCCAGATCCCCGGGGGTTTCAACCATTTTCTCCCCAATGCGTACCTGAAATCCAGAAACACCTGCCAGTGTCCCTTGCGGTGCTCTGATTTCTGAAGGAAAGTCAGGGAATGTTGAAAGGTCATTGCCAAAAGAAGCAGAAGCATCTGAAAACTGGGAGCCGGTCAGCTGCATGCCATCACCGGAATCGCCAGCAAATTTTACCACCACATCTTCGCGTTCGATTACTTTACCGTTTTTATTCATAACTACCGTTTATAAAAAACATGTTAAATGAAAAATCCTTTACGTTTCGTTTATAGAAACAAATTTAAAGACTTTATCAGATACGGGCATGAAATTTATCCATTTTTTTTTGTTGTCACCTTATGGCTGTATCGTGCATTATTACTATAATTAACGCAATAATATGATGGAGTGCCCATAAATGTTTTGTAACACATCCTTGTTAAATGATATAAAAACGTCTGAAAAATCTAAATCAATGTTAAAAAATCAATTCAAAATGAGTGAAAATATGTTTGTTTACAGAGTATCCTGTCAGGTTATTTTTCAATCCGCCTTCCGATGCCGTAATATGTATAACCTTTTGCCTGGAGTTCTTTTGGGTCATAAATATTCCGGCCGTCAAAAACCAGCTTGTTTTTCATTTTTTCGAGTGCGGGGTAATTTAATACACGAAACTCACTCCATTCTGTAACAAGTAATAAAGCGTCTGCTCCATCAACAGCGTCATACGCTTTTTTAGCGTAAGATATTTTATTGCCCACACGCCTTTTGCATTCATCCATAGCAACGGGATCATAGGCCGTGATTGTTGCTCCGGCATTGGTAAACAAGTTAATGAGTTTTAATGCGGGAGCTTCACGCATGTCATCGGTATTTGGTTTAAAGGACAGGCCCCACATTGCAAAGTGTTTTCCTTTCAGATCTCCGAAATAGGCTTTTGCTTTATGGAACAACGTTTCTTTTTGCCGTTCATTAACATCTTCCACAGCTTTAAGTATTTCAAGGCTGTGATTGTATTGGTCAGCCGTATTAATAACAGCTTTTACGTCTTTTGGAAAACATGAACCACCATACCCTGTGCCGGCGTAGATAAAATATTTCCCGATCCGGCGGTCAGAGCCTATACCGCGGCGAACGGCGTTGATGTCGGCACCTACTTTTTCACAGAAATTGGCCATGTCGTTCATGAAACTGATTTTGGTGGCCAGCATTGAATTGGCTGCGTATTTTGTTAATTCAGCCGACGCGATATCCATAAAAATCACGGGGTGTCCGTTAAGTACAAATGGTTTGTACAGCCTGTTCATGATTTGTTTTGCCTTATCGGAATCTGTTCCAATCACAATTCTGTCGGGGTGCATGGCGTCATTAATGGCATCACCTTCTTTAAGGAATTCCGGGTTAGATGCCACATCAAAAGGAATGTTTTTGCCCCGTTTTTTTAATTCTTCTGAAACCGCATTGCGCACTTTTTCGGCCGTTCCAATCGGGACAGTGCTTTTTGTGATGATAAGCAAATAATCGTCCATCAATTTCCCTGTTTCTCTGGCCACGTTAAGGACGTATTGGAGATCAGCGCTTCCGTCTTCATCAGGGGGTGTGCCAACGGCAATAAAAATAGCTTCTGAATCTTTCAAGCCTTCTTTAAGGCTGGTAGTGAAGCTGAGCCTGTTTTTTTCGACGTTGCGTTTGACAAGTGTTTCCAATCCAGGTTCCCATATCGGGATGACCCCTTTGTTCAGCTTGTTGATTTTTTCTGCATCAATATCAACGCATGAGACGTTAACACCTACTTCTGCAAAGCATGTTCCCGATACCAGGCCAACATATCCTGTGCCTATCATTGTTATTTTCATAATGTGATCATTTAAAATTAATTATCAGATAATGTTTTGACTTCTTGAATGTGTTCTGAAATAAAGGTTTGTTGCTTTTTGATGTGGTTGATATGCTGTAATTTTCTGTAAAAAACATAGTTGTATGTCATGTTATTTTGGATGAGGGTAGCGTTTCTTTCAGGCATAAAAAACAATTGTGTATTTCCTGTATCCCTGTTGATAAACATTGTGCCTTCAATCTGATGCTTTTGCAATTTGACTTTATAGGCTCCGTCGGAAGGAATGATTTTTTCCTCATCATCAACAACAAGTTCGAAAATTTCGTTGTTTTGCAGTTGTGAAAATGAGCCTTTTTTTAAGGTTTTTGCAGAAAGCAGATACAGGTGGTCAAGGTATAAATTTGCCTGCTCAATGTTTCCCCCTTTCAGGGCTTTTCGTATCTGTGTTGAACTGACCATTTCTTTTTCGATGTCCTGCATTGGAATCTCTTCCACCATAAAGCCGGAATTTTTACTGATTTGATGCAAATAATTAAAATTTCCCTGGCGATTGTATCCAAAATGATGGTTGAATCCAACAATGACAACTCTGGCATGAAGCTTATTTTTCAATATATCGTTCACAAAGCTATGGGATGTGATTTTGGCAAATTCGGGGGTGAACGGTATGATGAAAAGGTGGTCAATTCCTGTGTTACGGAGCAATTCAATTTTTTCATGTTTTGTGGTAATCAGTGCTGTTTTGTCTGATTTACGGGGATTCAGAACTTTTGCCGGATGGTTCTGAAACGTGATCAGCACAGACTCGCCATTGATTTCTGCAGCCAGTTGATTAAGGCGGTTCAGAATGGTTTTATGTCCGATATGTACACCATCAAAAGTGCCCGTTGTGACCACGGCATTTTTTATCGAACCAATATTTTCAAAATCTGTGTGTACTCTCATAAAAATCCAAAATTTTCAATGCATCAAAATTAATCATTATGATTGACATAATATGCTACTTTTTCAAGACTGGTTATCATATCATAATCTTCAACATAAATGTTCGTGTTATCCGGTATGTTCAGAGGGACTGAGGTGAAATTTAGTATGCCTTTGATACCGCATACAACAAGTTTATCTGTTATGTCCTGAGCGTGCTCCGGAGACAGTGTCAGTATCGCTATTGATATATTGAGTTCTTTGATTTTATTGCATAATTCATTGATGTGGTAGCATTTAACATCAGCAATGACACGGTTGATTTTGTTTTCATCAACATCAAAAGCAGCGGCAATATCCAGTTTTGTCCGTTTCCCGTTAAAATAGGTGGTTATTGCTTTGCCGAGATGGCCGATGCCAATGGTTGCGGTGTTGATTTTCTGATTTCCGTCAAGGACTTTTCCAATGCGGTTAATCAGCTCTTCAACCAGATATCCTTTACGTTGTGTCCCTGAATACCCTATCAGCATAATGTCACGGCGTACCTGAACAGGTGTGAAGTGAAGCTGGCTTGCCAGTTCGTGTGAATAAATGTTTTCTTTTCCCTTGTCCAGGTTATTGTATAGTATTCGCCTGTATTGACTGAGCCTTTCTACTGTTTTAGGTGGAAGTGCCATATTTTTCTATTTTACAGGGTTAAAATTAACGATTATAAATTGAATTTATGTTTCATCTGTTAAAATTTTAATTTTCAACGGCCATAGCCGTCGTGAAATTATGTTCGTTTCATGCCGGGTAAAATATTGTTGTTAAAGAAATTTTTAATAAAGGGATTGTTGGCCGGATTTTTCATGTTTGTGTTATCATCAAGTTTATAAATGGTTTTGATGAGATTTCTTGCTTTTTCATTCGCCTGAGGAGTCAAACACTGTTGAATCCGGCTTCCGATGCATCCCATGTTGCAGTTTGAAAATTCCAGGATGTCAAAATCATTGTTTCCCTGAATGACATCCTCCAATGTGCGTTCAATGTTAGAAATACCGCATATTGATACACTTTTGTATGTTTTACCATGTACGTTGAAGGTGGTTTCTTTTTTGTTTTTTATTTTCCTGATTTCAGGCAACTTGTGGTGCTGAGGTGCTTGTCCGGTTTTTATCATGTGCATAGTTCTGTACACTGCCTCTGTCAGTCCGCCGGGAATATTATACAAGTAGCCCGCTGAACTTGATACCTGGTAGGGGGCATCAAAGGTTCTCTTTTTGATGCTGTGCAAATTCACTCCCGATAAGGACAGTAATCTTAATACATCGTTTGTTCCCAATACAATATCAACATCGGGGGTGCCTGACGTTACATTTTCGGATCTTGTTTGTTCATCTTTAGCAGCTATGCAGGGGTTAACAGAAACGGTTTGAATTGCCTTCCCGTGGTTGAAATTTCTTTTTAGTTCAGGGTTCTTGATGATTTTCCCCAATATTTGCTGTGGTGTTTTATATGGATTAAGGTAGGGAATAAACCCGGGATAAAATTGTTCGATGAATTTAATGACAGAGGGACAACTTGTTATGATTACCGGATTAAGCTTGCTTTTTATGATGTGATTTGCGGTAAGCATAAGGAAAACATCTGCGGCAAAACCACAATTAAAAACAGCATCAAAACCAATTTGTTTGAATGAGCTTGTTAAAAGAGGTGTAATATCTGTGCCCGGCTTAAAGCCGGCTTTTTCGGCCAGAATATAACCGGTAACAGGCGATAGTTGAGCTACCGTAAATGTTTTTTCCTGTTGCAGGTACTGAAAGCTGGTGTTGACATAGGATTTTTCAGAGAGTGCAGCGGTAGGGCACACCATAATGCATTGCCCGCATGAAATGCATGAGGACTGTTCCAATCCTTTGCCCAATAATGTATCTACCTTCATGTTGTTACCCCTTCCGGAAAAATCTAAAGCAGCAGCCTGGATTTTTTCGTTGCAAACCTGAACGCATCTTCCACACAGAATGCATTTTGAATTGTCTTTAATGATGGCGGGGTGTGAATCGTCTTTGTCCATGGGACCGGGTTTGCCCGGAAATTTTTGTTCAGTGATGTTTAATTCAGTGGCTAAATCCTGAAGTTCACACTGATTGTTGTTGTTGCAATACAAACAATCGTCCGGATGGCTTGCAAGCAGTAATTCCACTATGTTTTTTCTGGCGTTTAAAACCCGGGGCGTATGCGTATTAATTTGCATACCCGGTTCAACAGGATGATTGCATGCGGTAATCAAATCGTTTTGCCCTTTAAGTTCAACAAGGCACAGGCGACATGCTCCCGTAGGCTTAAATCCGTCCATATAACACAAAGTGGGAATACGGATGCCATTTTTTGTCAGGAGGTGCAGGATGGTTTCACCTTTTTTGGCGGGGAGTGTTTTGTTGTTTACCGTTACTGAAAAATCCATATTCATGTTGTGTTACCAGGTTGTGTTTTTGTCGAAACAGGTTTTTGCGCTGCAAAATTTGTGAAATACATGTTGATCATATTCTTCTTTGAAATTATTTAAGGAAGCCAAAACTAACCTCCCGGCGTCTTTGCCGAGGTTGCAAAGCGATGTTTCTTCCATTAGTTTGGCAATCGTTTCTAAATGTTCGATGCAGGCATACTGTTCGGTTGTTTCAGTGCATTCCGGGTGTGATATGCATGTCAGAATATCAAAAATGCGCTGTGAACCCTCCCTGCAGGGGATGCATTTTCCACAGGATTCTTTTTGTACAAACCCCATAAAATACCTTGTCAGGCTGATGATGCAATTGGTCTTATCTAAAATTAGAATGTTGCTGTTAATGAGGTTAATGCCATTCTTTTTCATTGCAAGGTTATTCAGAGGGATGTTGATTTTATCCACCTTAAGGGTAGCTCCTGAATGCCCGGCCATGTGTATCGCTTTGATGCTGTTGATGTTTTTATTACACATTTTCACCACGTTAGCTAAAAGCATATTTGTGTCCACTTCTACAATGCCACCGTATTTTGTTTTTCCTGCCACAGAAACGAGTTTGGTCCCCGGGATGATTGAGTTACCTGTCTTTGCATAATTTTCATATCCATTTTGCACGATGTGTGTAACGTTAGCCAGTGTTTCAGGATCATGCACAAGCGTTGGTTTTCCAAATAATTTCTGCTCTTCAGGGGGAGGTGGTTGTTGTACGGGCTGCGCTCTTTTCCCTTCAAGGCTTGCGATGAGAGCCGTTTCTTCATTGCAGATGTAAGTGCCGGGGCATGTTTTTATGTCAATGTGGAGGTCAAATCCGCTGTTGAGGATATTTTCGCCAAGGATGCCATAGTCATGAGCTTGTTGTACAGCTTTATTGATCCTTTCATAGGTTTTCTGAAAGTTGAACGGCAGATAAATGATGGCATTGCCTGCCTGAATAGCATAAGCGGTAATTGCTATGCCTTCAATGATCTGATGAGGGTCTCCCTCCAGCAAGTATTTATCTGTTAAGCCCCCCGGGCCGTTGTTGAATACATTGCAGATAACATATTTGGGCTTTCCGGGTTGTTCCAGTATTTTCATCCATTTTTCAGCAGTGGGTTCTGTTTTGCCGTTTCTGTCAACAAGTTTTGATTTTTTGATAAGAAGGCATATCTCTTCTGATGTATAGGAACTTATGATTGATGCAAATGCCCTGTAGCCATTGTCGGTAATGTATTCATCAATATTGTCAGGAGATGTTAAGCCAATGCGTTTAGTAAGTGTTTTGTGCTGATGTTTAAAAAATGTATGCTGTGAGATGTAAGGAACGTTGTCCCATGGTTTAGCTCCCGGAATGGGATGTTGTCCCAGGATGTTGCCATCAGGAATTTTCTTTTTTAATGATAGGTCAATAAGTTTACTTACGTTATTTTCGGAAATGTTTCCAAAGAAGAGCCGGTTTTTGTTTGGTAATTGAATGCCCACGGTGGGGTCTGCAGTATGTAACCCGAGGGATCCTGTTTCAATAATATCAGCATCCAGTCTGTGTTTTTTAAGGTATGCAGAAATTTTGTGTTTAATTTTTTCTGCTCCTGCAATGATACCACTTGTGGATGTCGCAATAAAGAACAATGGTTTTGTGATTTGTTCATGGCGTGTTGTAGCGATTTCTTTCTTCAGCACCGGGTTGTTTTTTTCCGGATCGGATGCCATGAGCAACAAAGGCAGGTGTTCTTTTATGTGGTTCATAGGCAATGCTTAGTTGTTTGTAACAGCGTTGATGATCTGCTCTGTTTTGTTTTTATCAACCTGGTAAAAATACGTGTTATTTATCTGTATTACAGGTGCTTTGTCACATGCTCCCAGGCAAGGTGCTTCTTCAATACTGAAGGTGTTATCTTTGGAATGCAGGTTGTCCTGAATGTTAAGCTTCAATTTAAGAAACGCCATTAATTTATGGCTTCCCATAATGTGACAAGCAGGACAGGTACAGATTTTTACCTCAATTTTTGCTTTGGGTGTAAATTTAAATTGGTCGTAAAAACTGGCTATACCATATATTTTACTTCCTGAAACATTCAGCATTTCTGATGCCAGTTGAATATGGTTTTCGCTAATGTATCCGTACTGTTCCTGTATGTCCTGAAGGATGGGAATCAGGTCTTTTTGTTTCTTATCAGGGTATGCGTTTCTGATATGATCGGCTAAGTTATTCATCTTTCGTTGCATTATATTGCAAAGGTAAAAAATAAATGTTACCCAATAAACATTGTTAAATAAATAACAGTGCATTTTGTATTATGGATATGCAGATGGTTGAAAAAATGCAGAATGAAAAGCGGGAGGATTGTTTTTATTATGAAATAAAAGATATATGAAAGACATAATAAATGCTAAATAAATAAAAATAAATAGGTTTAAAATTTAAAAAAATGTAAAATAATATGGTCAAAAGTTAGAAAAATTATATTATAATAGTGCAGGGGTAGCGTAAAGCCCGAAATTAAAGTAATTTAATTAAAACATATTTAAATATAAGTATCATTTGGTATAAATTTAAAAATTATTAAGATTTAAATTTGGTCATTAAAAAAAAGATATTATTATAAAGGGTAAGAAAAATGAATAATAAATATATTATAAAAAGAAGGAATGATTATGCAGAAAATAACCAGAGAAATTACGGAACATTCGGAAAAGCTGAGGTATTATGCTTTTAACCTGACAAAAAACGATGAAGAAGCCAATGATCTGATGCAGGAAACCATGTTTAAAGCCTTAAAAAACCAGGAAAAATATGTGCACAAAAAGAACCTGCAGTCATGGTTGTTTACCATCATGAAAAACACCTTTATAAATCAATACCGGCGAAAAAAATACCGGCAAAAATTGGTAGAGGATGCGAAAAATTTATCAAAACCTGGCCTGTTGCAAATTGATAACCAGATTAATCTTGATATGTACATGATCAGGTCTGATATCAGAAAGGCCATTATTAGGCTGGATGGGAAATACCGTGTTCCGTTTATATTATTTTACAAAGCCTACAAATATACGGAGATAGCAGAGCGTTTAGATTTACCGATCGGGACAGTAAAGAGCCGGATTTATTTCGCACGTAAAATACTCATGAAGGAATTAAAATCCTTGTATTGATTTATGAGCCCCGTCTAAAAAGCCAAAAAAATGAAAAATGCCACAAAGTCACTAAGACACCAAGATTCACAAAGTTCAGTAACACAACAGATTAAGACTTGTGTTACTTTGTGTCTTCGTGGCAAAACAATGCCTTTTTAGTCCCCAGTAAAAATAATCACGCTAAACAAAAAGTAACTGGAAAAGTTACATGTAAGACTGGACTCATTGGTATAATCTTCATTTTCACCCA
>CAZGPW010000096.1:0-22566 GCA_964527535.1 uncultured Bacteroidales bacterium | reverse complement strand
CTTAATTGTTGATAAAAATTATGGATTAGTTGCTACATTTGTTAAAAAATATGAAGCTTATGGTTGATAGCCAGGAGGTTGTGTAAGTAAAATCCGTTTAAAATCCCATGTACAAGCTTTGTGAATGCGGACAATATCATAATTCTTGTCTTTAAATGTTTTATTTAAAGAACAAGCATCTGTGTAGCATTTAACATCTGTGTAGTCTTCTTCCGGGGAGGTGCGGTACAGACATCTGTGTAGTTAACGCATCTATGTAGCCTGTCTTTTATGTCAAAATTTATTTTTTCTCATTAGAGGCTACTACCTCACATACATGAACAAATTTAATAAAAAAAATGTTTACAGCAAAATATTTTTATTTTATGATGCTTTTTACTTGACATTGAGTTGTAAATGATGCATTTCGGATTCGTTTAACAGACGAAGGATATACATGCCTGCCCCGAGGTTTTCCGTGTTGATTTTTAAAGCTGACTCATCAGGGTTTTCCCAGTTAATTGTTTTAATGTTTTTTCCATGTGTGTCCACAATGTGGATTTTATAATAATCTGCATTGCTGCTGGAGGAAGTAATTTGAGTGTAACTGCTTGCAGGGTTTGGATACAATAAAAAAGCCGCTTCACCAATTTCCTGATCACAATTGATGTATTCAGGGGAATAATCTGTAGCCGTGCCATCCATGTCCACTTCGGTCAGCCGGTAATAACCATGTGCGGGGGCATTTTTCAACACCACCTGATAATTCTGCTGTATATTTGTGGTTCCAAACGCAAAAATTTCTTCAATTGTTTTCCAGGCATTACCGTCCGATGAATGCTGAATACAAAAATAATCGCTGTTTTCTTCTGACGCGGTGATCCATTCAGCAAGGAGGCCGTCAGGATGGCAAGCGATGTTGAAATCCATCAATTCTATGGCCAGTGGCCATTGTTTGCTGCGGGCAATGGCGAATTGAGAGAATCCACTCAGACTGGAAATCCGGGCAGTTACCACGCTACCATTAATGGCCTGCGTTGCATTGTCATGCGTTCCATCAAGGTGCCAGTCAGAAACGGCATCATCGCGTTTAATTACGGCGTGTTGTTCGGGCACGGACGCAGCGTTTGTTGCTCCGGTTTCATTCAGAATAATATCATAATCAATTGATGTAAGGCCAGCATCGGGTTCTACCTGCCAGTAACCGGCATCAAGCACGCTGGTAAGTAAAGTTCCGTCAATCATTAAGTTCAGTCCGCTGATATCAATGGCTCCAAGATCACTGCTTTCAAAAAATGCATCAATATAACTAAGGCTATTTGCACTTGTTATATCCAGGCTGGCAAGCTCATAATATGTATCATTTCCGACGGGGAAATCAAATAACCCTGCACCCGTTATGTCACGCCGCACATTCCCGTTGATATAAGATGCTGTGGAATATCCTGATATGGCACCGGTAGCAGTGTTCTGGACATGTACTTTATTTGTACCGGTATTTATGGTTGCATTGTTCAGGATTAAATTATTGGTAACATTTATATCATTGTTAAGGGTTAATCCATCAGAGGAATTATTCATTTCAAGATTGTAAAACGAGACCAGGCCTGTTAAATTTTGCAATATATCACCGTCAAAAACTGCCTTTCCGGATGTATTATGTGTATAGGTATCATTGTTTGTGAAATCACCTTTATAATGAATTTCTCCGTTTGTTTGTTCAATCGTCTGGTTGTTTTCCATGTTTCCATGAATATTGAGAACGGCATCGGTGTGATTAACTTTCAAAATGAAATCATTGCCTGAAACCTGGGCATCTGAAGCAATTGTTAAATCATTGCATTCGGCTTCAGGCACAGAAACAATTCCATCATCAATGGTTATATGATTATCAAGGTTTCCGGAAACAGATACATCAATTGTCTCAATTGGAATTCTAAGGTTTTCCCAGTTTTCACAGTCGAACCAATCCTCATTTTTCACACCACTCCAAACCCCTTCGCTGTCTTCGGCAATAAGCTCACTGATGGGAAAAGTAATGCATGTTCCGGAATAATCATATCCGGTTTCGTTATTGTAGTCCGTATTATCGGCATAACCTTTCCAGTTGGCATCGTTGTTTACTCTTGTAATCCACTCGAACTGGGAGGCTTCATCAAGGCTTCCCACGTACTTTACTTTGTCGTGATTTGTGGTTACCTCAACATTTGTATTGAAACACTCAAGTCCTGGAAAAATTGTTGATCCCTTTGTATCACTATATCCCGGAGCATTTTTCCAACTGGTTGCCGTCCATCCATACAAAACATTGCCATCGTAATAAGCATCGTGGTCTCCATGCGAACTGTTAAAATCCCATGCTCCTCCCTGCATAATCCATATTTGATCATCGGAATTCAGGTCATAAGAATAACCGCCATTGAGGGAACTCACTTCCCATCCGCCATTATCCAATGTTCCGCAAGTATAAATATCAAAGTCATCTTCATCGTAGCCAGCCCCCTGGAAACAAATAACCTGGCCAGCCGGAATATCACTTCCTGTTCTTGTGAGCCTGATGGTTCCTTCAGTGTCCCCCCAAAGCCCTGCTGTTACTCTTTCATAACCATTGTCTGTAAAATCAATTGAGGTACCCTGAATAATTGGCATAAACGTAAAAAAACATATCTCATCATCGGAGCCTGAACTTTCGGCCTGCGTATTTACAGCCACAATGGCCAGGTCTCCGGGTTGAAAATCAGTTGTTACTTGTGGAATGGCACACACTTCCACCCCGTCAGCCCATTCACTTCCCACGCGGGAATAGACGTTAAAACAATATTCAATGCCATTGGTCAATCCCGTGACATCAATCGTAGTTAAGTTTCCTTTATACACCACATAATTACCGGTTCCTATTTCAGTTCCATTTCCGAACACAGCATCTGCAGTATAAGCTGAACCATCCCCTGAAGGATCGGAAGTAACCGCACCCCCTTCATGGCCCACAACCAGGATTTCATCATAACAGAGTTGTGGATTTGCCCAGGTAAGGCCAATCTGGCCATCACCTGAAGAAGAAACAAGGGAGGAAACGTTTTCAATATCTAAATCAGAGATTGTGGTTGTGGTTTCCTCGCCAATCAAACTGCCATAAAAAGAAATAGCTTTAAGTGAATAGTCTTGTCCTTGCGTAAGGCCGGTAATGGTTACGGATGTGCCGGGTCCTTTGTACACAACATAAGAATATGGGGTAGTTGTTCCAAATTCATGTCCATTTCCAAACACAGCATCTGCAGAAACCGTTGAGGGATCATCACTCAGTGTATGCACGGAGTTTGTTGAATTTCTGATTGCTATGATCACCCCGCTCCAGTCACCTGAAGATGGATTTGTCCACTCAACAGTTGCTGTGGTTTCTGTTGTACATGAAACATCTAAACCTGTTACGGCCGGAATGCTTGCAACGGTAGTTTCATCTCCTGACAAAGGTGAGCCTGTCAGATACTGCTCGTTGCCGCTGTCGCAATTGAATTCAAAGATTTTTATGTAATATTGAGTATCACTGTTCAATCCGGTCATGGTAAATGAATTGCCACTACCTGCATACATAATGTATTCACCTGCATTTAATTCATCCTGACCATTGTTAAAAACAGCATCAGCAGTATAGCTTGTGTTATCAGATGGTATTCCGGTAATGGGAGATGTACTCGCTACAACGAGACGGTAATCGCCATCACCGTTTGTCCAGGACACATCCATTTGATCATATTGTGTATTTGGGAATGTCAAATCTGATGCCTCTGTTGTTGGTGCAGTGCAAGACAGATTCACTTCTATTTCATTGGAATTGCTGCTTTCGCTGCCGCAATCGTTGTATGCACGGACAACGTAATAATAAGTTTCACCGGCAGTGAGGCCTGTCACATCATAAGAAGTCACATTACCGACATCTTCATTTTGGAGTATATAACTTGTTCCACCGGAATATGTATGGGTTCCCAGCTCTTCGTAATCCTGAGCATAAGAATCCCATTCACCACTATCGTAAGTATCAGTTGGTGACGCCATTGATGACTTTCGAATTAAAGTAATATCTGAAGCAAACTCACTATCATCACCAATTGTGCCGATGACATCAATGTTTGTTCCTGATTTTTCAAGGGAAATGGCATCGTTACCATTAAAATTACAGACTGCTGAACTTGTTGCAGTACCGGAATAAATAGTGGCAGAGCTGTTTTCTAAAACCAGTGTAGCACCATCTGCCAATGTTCCCGACAGGTCTTCTGTGTTGCTTGGACTTGTTGCTCCATTAGCATAAAGGTTTACAGAATAATCTGTTAAATCTATGTCACCTCCTGTCCCATTGTAAATTTCAAGGTATTTGTTGTTAGAGGAGCCTTCAATGTATTCAGAAATAATCAGATCAGACATTGGGCTGCCACCGGAATACACATCCAACTCATAGCCAGTTGCTCCGCTAACAGGATCCCAGTTGGCAGTAAAGCTTGTCCCGGAAGCAGAAGTGGCTGCTGTTGCTGTGGGAGCAGAAACGGAAGGACACACCACTTCCCCGTCGCAGGTAACGGTCTGATCGGTGGCATCTGTACTGCTTGCTGTGATAATTTCATTGTTGTAGGTTCCAATACTGAGGCTGGATTTCAATCGCACATAAATTGTGGTTGTTGTAACACTACCTCCTGATTGGGTCAGCGTTATGGAACTGCCAAAACCGTTGCCTGACGTTTCGGATATTTCGTAATTGGTGGGAGCTGTAAGTGTAATATCATCCGTCAGGTTGCTGCCTTCAACGGTAAACGTTTGCTCTGCAGAGGGTCCGTTGCCTTCTTCGTAAGAAAAACCGGTAAGGGAGGATTCGGAAAGGGTGATTGTAGGGCCAGCAGTGTAAGCTGTCCAGGATAAATCATCAAGTTTTGGACGATCAGAGCTTGAATTTGTTGCATCAATGACAATAACTACATCGCCGGATACATTGATATTATTGATTGTCGTTGTTTGTTCTGTGCCATCATAAGGTATCGAACCAACTGATGTGCCATTTACTCTGACATCCATATCTCCTGAACCACCAGCATAAGCCCGTTGAGTAGTAACTGTTAAACTACCAATTCCTCCAGATACGGTTGGTGAAGTTAATTCGCCATTTCTAATGCAAATCGCTTTACCGTTTATTGTTTGATCAGTTCTTGCATCTGTTGCCGTCCAGGTACCACCATCATCTCCCGTCCACGTTTCTGTTTGATATCCGCCATAAGGCCCCAAATTAGAAAATGATTCATTGATAGGGCTCGTCTGCCCCCAGCCCTGAATGCCGAATACAAAAAGGATAACAACTACAAAAAGGTATTTTTGCAGTTTTCGTACATTGTGTTTTCGTATTAAGGCCAACATCCAGTTATTAGCTTGCTGTTATTTTTCAATCGTGATTCATATCATAATACTTCAAATATACAAAAAAATTTAACGCCTTTGTGTTAAATTATTGTTACTTTTATGAACAGTTATGAACAGTTTTGAACATATAACAAACAACCATAAGCTATTAATGTTCAAATATTTAACCCTGTTAAACGGGAATTGTATGAAAAAAACGGGATATAATGTTAATAATATGACTTTAATCCTAACCCAAAAAACTGCATTTTTGAAAACACATGCACAAGGACATTGAATTTTATATTGATTTACACAGCACAAAAGAACCTGATGTTTTACAGGCTTTGTACCGGGAAACCCATTTACACGCTGTACATCCCCGCATGATTTCCGGACATATACAGGGACGTTTATTGTCGTTGCTGAGCCGCTTAAAACAACCCAGGCGCATATTGGAAATCGGAACTTATACCGGTTACTCTGCTATATGCCTGGCTGAAGGCCTGAAACCCGGTGGCAAGCTTATCAGCATAGAAATTAATGATGAACTGGAAGCCATCAACAGAAAATACATTGAAAAAGCTAATATGGCTGATAAAATTAAAATGCTCACAGGGGATGCAAAAAACCTTATTCCCGGATTAAAAGATAAATTTCAACTTATTTTCATAGACGGCAATAAGGAGGAATATCCGGAATATTATACATTATGCAAAGCAAAACTCGCCCCAGGTGGCCTGCTGATAGCCGATAATGCATTATGGGATGGCAAAGTAATCACAGATACAACAGACAAGCAGACATGTGGGATACAGAAATTTAACAGGATGGTGCAGGAAGATCCCTGTATGACGAATTTTATTTTACCTGTCCGTGACGGGTTAATGATTGCTGAGAAACTTCAGGCATAAAAACAGGAAAGCCGCCCTGAAATAACAGAGCGGCCTCACCAGGTGGTGATTGGGGGTTAAGCAATCAAATTATAAATCGAACACCAAAAGCAAATGCATTGAGATCTTTGCCTTCAGGGCCTTTGTTGTTTTCAAATAAGCTGTTCAGGTCATAATTCATGAACAGGTTAAAATCTTTAACACCAATCATGGCTTTAACGCCGTAGCGTATGTTGTTCAGGTAAAAATTATCGTAATTTTTTGCTTTGCGTTTTTGTCCGTTTTCTTCCCATACATTTTTGGTATGTGCGTCTAACCTGTAGCCTGCATAAGCACCTGTACCGATACGCAACAAGCGTTTATTGATGCCGCTTTTTTTCGGTCCGATGTGGAAAACCGGCATGACATCCATATTCAAATAAGTAACCGTCAATTTTGAACGAATGGCGTGGTTATCATCTTCATTATATTCCGGATTTTCCTGATAAACTATCATCTTATTGTCATCAACCATACCTTCGTCGGTTACCACTGCTTTGTTTTGCAATTTGAAGTTATACCAAAGAATATCTGCACTCATATCCACACTAAACCAATTAGCAGCATAAGCCCGGAAACCCGATCCAACTGCGAAACTCCAGGAACCAAATGGTTTGACATCATAGGGTGCGTCGCTTCCCGGGAATTTTTGGTTTTCCAGGTAATTGTTCATGCCCGTTTCACAAACCATAAAATTGTAAAAATTTTTATTCGATTCATCTTTTTCAAATTCAAACTTAATTTCCGAATCACCCTTTTCAGTTTCATGGTTTTTAACTTTCATGGTTTTAATCACATCCCCATTCTTATCTTTGATAATGACAGACTTGGTCTTTCCGTCATCTTCAATTCTGATGTCTTCCATGGATTCGTCAACTTCTTTCATTGCTTCTTTTACAATATCCATGATGCTGTCCATGTCAGGCATGTCATCCATATCTTCGAGTTCGTTCAGGTTAACTGTAGATACGGTATCGCCTTCAATAACGATCCTGAGGGTGTCGTCTTCAGGCGCATTGTTTGCGAACATTGGGGTGATAACAAACAAGGCTGCTGCGGTTAAAATTGTGTGTAAAATTGTTTTGCGTTTCATAATATCTGATTTTTGGTTGTACATAATTAATTGTTTAAGCTGATGGTTTATATTCGGCTGTTCGTTTCGTAATCCGATTTGAAATATTTTTTGTTTTCAAAGGGAGTATTATCCAGCTTGTTTCCGGTGTTGGTATTAGGATTTAATACCACTTCAGATGCTTCTCTGAATAATATCCCCACATTTTTCCGGAACCCATCCAGTAAAGATGTGGTATTCTGTTCCTTTTCTTCTTCCACATCATTGGTATCGTTAGTGTCATCAAAATACTCAATATCTTCATGGATGTTTCCATTTTCATCCACACTGATGGTTAGTTTTGCGTTTTGATCAAACAGAAAAATCACAAATTCTTTTTTGTTCTGAAGGTAATCCATTTCATAATTGTAATTTTTAGGACTCAATATTTCAGAATGCTGTACAAACTCTTGTTTTTGTAATGTTTCAGAATTTGAATTACACATTCTGTTTTTTCTATCAGGTACATGTTTTGCTTCTGTGATGATAGAGGTGCTAACGAATAAAATCAGAAGGACTGCTGAGATGAGTTTTGTGTGTGTTTTCATAACCGTTTGTTTTATAAGTTTAATTTTTCTTATTTCAATTTCACTTGTGTGACGATTAAGCTGGTTGTTTTGTTACAAACGAAAGACGTTAAAGGAATGTTAATTATGTAAATTGTATTAGCAGAGTAAACTGGGACTTCTATAAGTTCTTATTTTCCAAAAAGGTTTTTACATTTGTTCTGTTTGGGTTAATGTGAAAGAATAATTGGGAAACCTTATAGCGACATAATATTTTATTTTGGTTCTACTGTTATTTTTAATGGTAAAGATTTAGTGTACGATGGAAACATAGGTTCTGCTGTAACCTGAGTAGAAAAAAAATAGTTATTTGAACATCAATATTATTAAATTTTTTGGCATGGTTTTTTGCAAAAGAAAAGATGCAAAATCACATGCCAAAAAGGTATGTATAAAGGCTTTTACCACCGGTGAAACCGGTGGTGTGTGCACCCAACTGGATATCAATGAATAAAAGGAAATCCATACTGTTTACATCCGGAAAAGCCATGGATAATCGCTAAAAATGCATTAGAAAATTATTATCCAATGTCAATTTTTATATAAAGTGGTCTTCCATTAAAATAACAGTAAAACCTTTTTTTTGCTAATTTAAACTTTCTTAAATTCGTGGTAGAACCTTTTTTTTAAAAAATTGTTTAATTTTGTGCAATTTCAGTAAACATAATCAGTATTAATTAAAAAATACAAAGCATGAAAAAATCTATTTTACTTTTTCCCGTGGTAGTTTTGGTTTTGTTTAGTAGTTGCAGAACTGCAGTTGTATTTTCGGCCTCAGAACAAGATGCAGAGGTATTTGTAAACGGCAGGAAATTAGGTTCAGGGCAGACACCTGTTGTCAATGTAAAGAAGGATGAATGTGTTTCTGTTAAAATGCAAAAAACCGGATTTTTAACGGAATCGTTTTTGTACTGTTATAATGGCACGAATCTGTTCGGGGAACCAAAAACAAAATATGTGAAATTGAATGATGATGATGCATATACAGCATCAATAGTGACAGATTACGCAAACAAGGATTTTGAAGTAGTCGTCAGTAAGAATTTTACGGAAGCAGAAGCATGGAAAATAGTAAGTCAGATAGTAACTGGTTATTTTGACAACCTAGAGATGGCTGATAAAGCCACGGGATACATGAAAACAAGTTGGCAGTCAAAATCCTTCACTAAAAAGGCCATCAGAACCCGTATCATTGTAAAACAAAGTAGCTCAATGCCCTTGAAATATAAGATAAAAATTATCAGTGAATATTCAGATGACCCAAATCAAAGTGTAAAAGACGATGACAAGTATAAAAAATGGGACAGGGTGTTACGTGCTTATGAAGATCTAATTACTGAATTTCAAACAAGATTGGGAAAGAAATAATATCGTTATTTTTTCTGTTTCAATTTATTTGTTCTGATTTTATTGACAAAGCCCCTTTAAATTGCATTGGACAAGGGTTTAAAGGTATTAAGGAAGCCTGATACCTTAGTCTTCGTTAAGAAATGGTCGAAACAAAACCTGCTGATTTATTCCAATCTTAATATTCAGATGAATTATTATAACGGTATTCTACAGCAGATTGCCACAAGATAACAAGAAAAATTGGCTTTAGCATTATAATGCCTGATTGAAAAAATCAGAAAAAATTATTGATTATGCCAAAAGCTTGTTACTTTTACAAAAAGCAATAACAATTATATGACAATTCGCCGGCAGGGAATAATATTGCTTATGATCTTAAGCGGGATGTTTATTATAAACAAAGCCTCCAGCCAGGATATTCATTTCAGCCAGTATATGTTTTCACCTCTGAACCTGAACCCTTCAGAAACAGGTCGTTTCAAAGGGGATTACCGTTTTGTTGTGAATCACAAGCGGCAGTGGATGAGTTTTGCCGATGCATACAATACCTTTTCAGGATCGGTTGATCGTCAGTTTTTTAAAAGCAAAAAAATACGCCCCGGTGCCGGCATTTTGCTTAACAATGACATTGCAGGTGACGGTGATTTTGGAACTTTACAGGTTGGAATACCTGTGTCACTGACTTATAATATGGATAATTCCACTTTGTTTGTTGGTGGATCAGCATCCTGGGTACAGCATAGTTTTAATTACAATGCCTTTTACTTTGGTAATCAATACACAGGACATCAGTTTGATCCGAATATACCTCCGGGAGAAACCATTGAAGTTGATCGTTTTTCTTATTATGATTTTTCAACGGGGGTTGGTTATAGTTATGCTCACAGCGACAGTCTAAGCTTCAACGGTGGATTGTCAATACAGCATCTCACTCAACCCGCAAAATCCTTTTATCAAAATGAAGAGATAAAATTGGACATGCGCTGGCAGGTGTATTTGCAGTCTGATTATATGATTGATGAAAATATTATTTTGCAGCCCTCCGTTTTGTTTATGAGCCAGGGAAAGTACAAAGAATATAATTTTGGAAGCAACATTCAGTTTGACATCAATCCCCTGGGTTTGAGATCTGTATTTGCCGGATTGCATGTACGCGCAAGAGATGCCGGTATTCTCATATTCGGGCTGGATTATAATAAAATCCGCTTTAATCTGTCTTATGACATAAATCTGTCTGGACTGTCAACCATAAGCAGAGGGCATGGCGGTGTTGAATTATCTGTTATATACGTATTTAAAAAACTTGATCTTTTAACCAATCCCCCTGTAAAAAAATGTCCCGATTTTATCTGAATGGTGTTTGTCTTATATTGTTAATGTTGCTCTCAGCTTCTTTTGTATGCGGGCAGGATTTAAAAAGCCTTGTCCGGTCAGGGGATATGGCTGCAGACAAAGGCAATTATTACGGGGCAGCGCATTTTTACAAGCAGGCTTTGCGTGAGGCAGGCAACGTCCCTGAATTGCATTACAAAATGGCAGAAACGTGCCGCAAGGACAAAGATTATTCCCTGGCAGCAAAACATTACAAGAAACTTGTTCCCCATTTCAATGACAAATACCCGCTGGCTGAATATTACCTGGCCAAAATGCAGAAATCCTGTGAGCTGTTTCTTGAAGCACAATATCATTTCAGAAATTATTGGGAAAGAAACAAAGACAAAGACCTGCTGACAGTAAAAAAGGCAAAACGGGAAATTATTGCCTGTGAGCAGGCACAGCGAATGTTATTCAGGCCGGTAAATGTAAACATTAAACACATGGATACAAGCATAAACAGCATCTATGCAGAGTTGTGTGCTGATGGTTACCACAATGGAATAACCTATTTTACTGCGGTATTGCCTGAAGATACCACATTGCAGAATTTCAATGCAAAAATATACCTCAATAAGCAACAAACAACGGTGTTGATTGACAGTCAAATCAACAAACATGGCAAACAGGCAGCCAACCCGTTTTGGGACAGCGTCACCCATGCACTGTATTTTACCCTTTCAGGAGAAGGGAAACCGGCACAGATATATAGAGCCAAAAAACACCCGGAAGGCTGGATGGAAGCAACGAAATTACCGCCTGTGATTAACAAAGACCAATATGCCAGCACCCATCCGGTAACTGTACATTTTGACAGTGTGTCTTATATTTTATATTCATCCAACAAACCCGGTGGGATGGGAGGCTACGATTTGTACTACAACATCATTGAAGATGACTCATCATACAGCCGGCCATACAACATTGGCAGAAGGGTCCCTGACGATTCTGAATATGCTTTTCTGGTGGATACCTCGTCCATTTTTAATTCCCCTGCCAATGAAATTACCCCCTTTTACGATAAGACAGACAGTAGCCTGTATTTTTCCAGCGACTGGTATTACGGGATGGGGGAATACGACATTTTTAAAATGAAATATGATTTTGGCATGCCTGATACAACGACCATAGAAAATATGGGGTATCCCGTAAACACACCTCAAAATGATTTGTATTTCAGGGTGGACAAATCACATCAGTCGGTGTATATAACCTCCAACAGGGATGGCTCCCTGGCTTATAAACACCAAAGCTGCTGCAACGACATATATTCATACATGCTCCCCGAAAAGGAACCGGAAAAATCACCTGAAGAGATCCGGCAGGAAGAAATCGTTTCGATGACTCGCATGGCCGAAGAAATCATACCCATTACCTTGTATTTTCATAATGACAGGCCTGACCCGGGAAGCAGGGACACAACAACACAAAAGCCTTATGATTCTTGTTTTTACAGCTACATGGACAGGCAGGAGGAATACCGGAATAAATTCTCTGCCGGCCTGGAAGGACAGGCAAAAACGGAAGCCTTTGACAGCATTGATTATTTCTTTGAAAACAAAGTGAATAAACAATTTCAAAAATTAAGAAAGTTCTTTTTATTGCTCGATGAACTGCTTTCTGAAGAACAAAAAATTATTTTAACCATTAAAGGATATACAAGCCCGTTACATACGCCGGAATACAACCTCAGTCTTGCCAAACGACGCATCAGCAGTTTTGTCAGTTATATAGATAAATACAAAAATTCGAAGTTTGTTCCTTTTATTGAATCCGGGCAATTAGTTATAGAGACCCTGCCATACGGCGAAACCAAAGTAAGAAAAGGCATCAGTGACGACCCGGATGACAGGCGTAATTCAGTGTATAACCCTCTGGCTGCACAGGAACGAAAAATTAAAATACTGGCTGTAAAAATAACATACCATACAGATCGTGAATGAGATATAACATGTAAACCATAATTGTTAGAGTATGCAAGAAAAAACATTGTGTATCATTAAACCCAATGCAGTACAAAACGGCCATATTGCATCCATCATCAAAGACATTAACATGGCGGGATTCAGGATGTGTGGCTTACGCATGCTGCAAATGACCTTAGATGATGCCAAAGACTTTTATATAATACATGCGAATAAAGGGTTTTATGATTCGCTTGTTGCTTTTATGTCTTCAGGTCCAGTTGTTGTGATGACCCTGGAAAAAGAAAATGCAGTGGCTGATTTCAGGAAACTGATCGGTAATACTGATCCTCAAAAAGCCCAAAAAGGAACCATCCGTGCAAAATATGCAAAAGACATCAGTCATAATGCTGTTCATGGTTCAGATTCGTTAGAAAATGCCACCAAAGAAATTCATTTTTTCTTTAGTGAAAGAGAAATGTTTTGAAAAATCCTTTGTAAGGTTGAAATAAACATTCGTCAGGTATTTATGATTGTACATCAAAACAAAGTCCTGCATTAAGAATATATTAAGAGTATAATTTGGAATCAGTCTAAATAAACAATAATTTTACATTGGAATTGATTTTTTAATGAAAAAACTATATATTATGAAAACACAGGAATTTAATAAGAAACTCATAGACATTAAAGACAAGCTTAAGTATTTTGCATTCAGCTTTGTTTCAGACAATGAAGAAGCAGAAGACTTGGTGCAGGAAACCTTTTACAAGGCCATATCCAATCAGGAAAAATACATTGAAAACACCAATTTCAAAGCCTGGATATTTACCATATTGAAAAATACATTCATCAATAATTACAACAAGGCGGCCCGCCATAAAACAACCTTTGATAATACAAAGGATGATTACCTGATAAACAGCAGCAGTTCGGCTATTTCTGTTTCACCGGAATCAACATACAACGCGGGAGAAATACATAAGGCCATAGATTCATTAGAGGATGCCTACAAAATTCCGTTTTTGAGGTTTAGTCATGGATACAAATATCAGGAAATTGCCGAAGAGCTTGAGTTACCTATTGGAACGGTAAAAAGCAGGATATTTTTTGCCAGAAAAAAACTGATGGGGCAACTGAAAGATTTCAGGTAAATTGTAAAGTAATGCAGATTTACTTTTATAACCGGTAGCGTAAAGTTGCCGGTTTTTTTTTACAAAATATGAATGATTTCTTTCCATTTTGAAAATACCATGGTTGGAATGCCGTCTTTGGATACAGGTGGCTCTGCTTTATGAGGATTAAACCACATTTGATCAATACCGGCATTTGCAGCTCCCATGATATCAATCAAAAAATCATCTCCGATAACCAACGCATTTTTTCCGGAAGCGTTGCTTAACTGCATCGCTTTTTCAAAGTAAGCGGGTTCCGGTTTATTAACCCCCAGATCTTCAGATGTGTACACATTTGTAAAAAAACAATCCAGTTGTGTGTTTTTAATTTTTTCAAGCTGCACCTTCTTAAAACCGTTGGTAATGAGATGAAGTGTGTATTGTTTTTTCAGGTATATGAGGCTGAATTTTACATGGGGAAACAATTTGTTTTTCGTCGGACTCAAAGTGAGGTACTCTTCAGACATCTTTTTTGCAAGGTTTTTGTCAACAAGGCCACCCTCCTGGATTGTAAGGGAAAACCGTTTCCAGGAAATTTCATCTTTATCTATGGCGTTTTCGCGGTATAGCTGCCACAAAGCAGAGTTGTATTCAATGTAATGCGTATAAAACTCATCAAATCCGCTAAAGGTTTCAAACAATTGAAATTTGTGATATATTTCCATCAATACTTCACGGCAGTTGCTGTCAAAATCCCACAACGTCCGGTCAAAATCTATAAAAATATGTTTATACCTGGTATCCTGCCTAAAAACTTTTTTCATCTGTTTAAATTTTAATTTTCAATGCTCACATCTGCCTGCCGCATTCGGACAGGGGGCAGGTGTGTTTCATCAACCAGCGATTATAGAATATAGAGTTTTCATAAAAACACCAACACTTTAACCTCTAGATTAAACATAAACCCGGTTGCAAACTTGCACTTTTCTTTTCAAAAAAACAACAAAAAAACGGTAAAAACATTTGAAATTGAAACATATTTCATTTTATTAATGCATAAACTATACAGGCGACAAGCTTCCCTGTCTTTGTCATAATGTGGAAATATGAGGTTACAGACAGATGCTGAAAATCATTTTTCATTAAAACTATCCTGCATTCATGAGAATTTGTTATTTTTACGCACCAACAAATCCAAAAAGGTATGGCAAACGTAAGAGAAACAAAAAAGGACATTAATTATTTGACTTATGAGGTAATGGCTGACTGCATGATACATCAGCATGTGAATAATGATGATTCAAAGGCCTCAGATAAAATCATGGAAAACATGATGAAAAAACGTGAGGAACTGATATCCCGCATAAATAAGGCAAAGCAACTTGATGACAAAAAAGAAAAGAAAAAGGCTTTCAGAGACATTGAAGATGAACTGATAACAAGCGTTGATGATTCTTTCAGAGAAATCAGCAAACTGGCTGAAAAATCTGGTAATAAGGCGTGAAAGAAGTACACATCCCGGACATAGGCATTGTCAGGCTGAACAAACAAGGCAGGGCCAGAAAAAATTTCAACATCAGGGTATCTGAAGATGGTGTTGTTGATGTGAGCATTCCACCTGGTCATTCATACCGTGAAGCTCGTTCTGTGGTGGTTTCCATCAAAGATAAAATTCTGAAATCCAAACACGAAGTCAAGAAAAAAAAGGAAAGCCTAAAAAACAACTTAACAGTTTTCCGTCCCGGAACACATTTTCATACCCGCGGGTATTGCGTAAAAATCATCCAAAAAAACACATCCGTAGCATCCTATTATTTGCATCCTCGCTATGACAAATTGCTCATGGTTGAAGTGCCTTCTCAGCCGGAAATAGAAAACAAAGAAATTCAGGATTTCATACGAAAAGCCATTGAACATCTCTGGCGTTTTGAAGCAAAACGCTACATTCCCGAACGGGTAAATGTTCTGGCCTCTGAACATAACCTGCAATATTCAGGCGTTGGTATTACCAGTGCCCATACACGTTGGGGCTCATGTTCGTCGGCAAACAAGCTCAATTTCAGCCTGCACGTTATGATGCTGCCGGATGATTTGATAGATTATATCATTTTGCATGAACTTGCCCACACGGTTCATAAAAACCACAGCCGGGATTTTCATGTTCTTTTGGACAAACTGAGCAGGGGAAAACACAAGGAATATCACAAAGCATTAAAATTTTACCGGATCGGGGTGTACTGACCACATGAATTATATGGTTAAAATCAGCTAAAAGGCAGTTTCTATCCCTCTAATACCAAGTTGCGTTCTATCGTGTAATATTCAATATTATTATTTATGATTATTGACAATTTCAATAGATTGATTATCTGTATTATACCGATGATGTTCAATGTTAATAGCGTGTCGGTATAATTATGCAAATTACACAATTGCGATGTGCTGCGATGTACTGCGATGTGCTGAGCCTGCCGAAGTGAACGCAACTTGGTATCACAAAAATCTTTCTTCCTTTTGGGTTTCCAGCCCCCTTTAGAGATTATACTGAAATTTGAGGCCAAGTTTGAACATATGTTGTCTTGAATTTAATCCACTATCCTCTTCAAATACGGATGTTAATCTGTAATAATAAGCCGGTTCTAATCCCAGCAGGCAATGTTCATTTAATCGCCGAGCAAAATATCCCTTTGCAGCGATGGAAAAAAGTTTTTTTCTTAACGGTGCTTCATCATTGTAAATAAAACCATTTGTGGCAGGATCATACCATGTGTAATAAGATTTTAAAGGAAAGCTTCCTGTAAAGCCGGCTTGCATATGATATTCCGTAAGCGGAGTATATTCCCTGTATCCAATCCATACCGGGATGTTGAGATAGAAAACCCGGTTGTCGAAATCAACATTTCTGTATGTGTACACAGTATTTTGATTTATCGTGTGGGCGATCGGTATTGTCCCTTTGAATTGCGATTGCAATATATCTATACCGGCACCTGTTGCAGCTACAAAATTGTCTTTTGAGTAAATAATGTTAACGTTGATTTCATGGGAGATTTTTGATTTCATGTTGTTGTTGAAATACTGATGTATGGGCATGTTTTGTATCATTATTTCTGGATCTGCAAGGCTTTCCCAGGTGTTTATGTGGAGCAAACTACCGTAATCAATGCTAATGGAAAGGTTTGATTTTCCTCCTGAAGCGGGAAGGTCTGGCAAGTTTATCAGACTGTCGGGAAAATAATGATGTGAATACCCTGATTTTGCCGTTTTTGCTATAAGTTCAGATAATGGAATTTTTCTTAACGATGTTATGTTTGTCAGCTGGGTGTTTATGGATTTACCCGCCTCCGTTCTGCTATGACGGACATAGCCCGTTTTTATTACACTGCCAGTCTGACGTTTTCCAACAGGGGAGGTCCCGGCAGGGGGAAATTTTTGATTGTTAGTGGCAGGTTCACTATGGTTATATGTTGTATTATCCGGGTTGTGTCCCGCTGTTTTTACCGGATCGGACACCTCTCGTGATATAGAAACCGGGATGTTATCATTGGACTGGATTCCTGGTTCATAGTTTTTTTTAGATGGATTTTTATGATAGGCCTGCGATTTATTTTGTAAAGGCTGTTTTTTTCCGAAAGCATGATTATTTCCGTTTTCATTTTCATGAAAAATGTTTTGGGTGTTAAGAGGTAGCCGTAGGTTATCCGTAACGTTCTGAGGATGATATAACCTTTTATTTTTAGTTTGGATGGCTTGCGTGCCTGCCAGAGAGATGGCAAATAAAATCCCAATCAGGTAATATATGTTAAAACGATCCCTGCTGAACGTAATAAACCTGTTCCAGATGAGACGTTTGTTGATGTCATCCCAGTAGCCGGAGCCCGGATGCTTGTTGTAGCTGGAAATCTTTGTGTCAATCCGCTTACCATGCCCCGACTCAAGTTGGGAATTAATGTTATCCCATGCATCTTTTGGTGGTTGAGGCTGGTAAGCGTTCAGCACTTTTTTTATGTTGATTTTATTATTCACGGCTGCTTAATTTCCTTGTATGTTGATTCCAGTTTTTTCTGTAATAATTTTCTTGCTCTGTAATACTGTGAACGGCTTGATCCGGATTCTATTCCCAGCATTTTACTGATTTCCACGTGATCATACCCTTCGATGGCGTACAGGTTGAAAATTAACCGGTATCCATCCGGAAGACTTCTGACAGCTTTGATGATGTCTTCAGCAAACAAATGGGTGTCTATATAAAATGGCTTGTCAGCTTCATGCTTTAAGGTATTTGGTGAGAGCACGGTTTTTTGTCGCACTGCCTTACGGTAATAGCTAATGGCAGTATTTACAGTAATCCTTTTGACCCAGGCGGTAAAGCTGCCGTAATCCTGGTACCTTACGATGTGTTTTAAAATTTTGACAAAACTATCCTGCATCATATCTTCTGCATCTTGTTTTGCTGCAGCATATCTCATACAAATGCCATACACATAAGATGCATAATGATTATACAATGCTTTTTGGGCTGCCTTGGTTTTTCGCTTACAGGCATCAATTATATCTGGGGCAATTTCTTTAACCATGATGTTAATCCTAATATTACAACGCATGTGTATCAAAAACGCTGCATTGTTTTATTCCCCTTTGTGAAAAAAATGTAAAGTGCAGTTTTGCAAAACAATATATTGGTTTTTCATAAACGAAACCGATGGTTTAAAAACCAAAATGCAAAATCAATTAACACACTGACCAAAATTACCAAAATCATTCCATGGGATGTTTGGAATATATTCTGAAATGCCTTGTTTCATCAAGCAAATCACATTCGGTGAAAATGGTTTGCATGTATCCGTACTGATTGTAGTTTAATTTTTCAAAACCGTTGTGCATGGTTTTTACATCGTGTTTCTGGATAAGAAATAAGGTGCCTTCGTCAATTTTCCAGATAAGTTCCTTGTTAAAACGTTTTTGTTGTCCGGCAAGAACTGTCCTATCTGTTCTGTCAACAGGCAAGGGGTTGGAAATCCGGTAAACGGGATATACAATGGCATTGTCAGGAAGGAACACAAAAGGCTTTTGTTTTTTTGTGAAAGATTTAACCAATGAATCCACTTCATTAAAATATTGCCAGGTGTACTTGTTTGTGTTTGTGTTTCCATAAGCCTCATTAATGCTGCCGAGGTTGTGTGTTTGTTTGCTTTTGGCAACGTCATGGTAATTAATCCTGAACTGACTGTATGTGCCGCTGATGCAAAACAGCAAAGCGATGGCAGGAAGTGCCACTTTAAGCCAATTTTGCCTGAGCAACAAGGCATCCTGGTATTTTATCAGGTACAGGTAAAGTATGGAAATGATAAGAATGCCGAAGGCAAACACCGGCGTTTGATCGTTTATACTTATAGAGCTAACCCAGGCAACAAGCAGTCCAAACCATGCCGGTTGGCATGAATTGAACTTGTTTCTTTGAACCAGCACATTAATGACCAGTAAATCAAACAAAATCCAAAAGGCCATAAATGGTAGATGGGCAATGTCCCACGACGTGCTTCTGATGAAATAATCGGAGATATCATAAAGTAAATACAACACAAGCGCCGTTTCAACCAGGAAAATGATACGCATGGCAGGGAGTGTGGCAAGAAAGGTGTGTAATTTACCTGACAGGCGGCTGGCAATGCCGATAATAACAGATAAACACAAAATGAGTATATGTACCCATTTGATGTTGGTTGCTTCGAATTGCGTCAGATAATTAGCGATGGCAGGTTTGTAATGATGAAGGGGCCCGGCTATTTGTGAAAGAAACGCCCTGCCGGCATCGTTGACAGCTATCATAACGCCATAAAGGATGAGTGGCATGATGCTTATGCATACAGAGATAATCCCTGTCTTCCAGTCACGTTTATTTATAATCCGTACCAGCGCCCATGCCCATCCGGCTAAAGCCACCACCACGAATGCCTGTTGAGACAATGCGGAAAGAATTAATGCCATTAATCCCAGTGATAGTCCCGGTATCGGGCGTTTTACATGAAATGAGCGTTCAATGATGTAAAAACCGAGTGATGACCAGAAAACGGCATCAACGATAGGCCAGGGGAACAAGTGGTAATTGTAAATGCTGCTGATCCACGCAATGAGCAACAGGCTGATTTTGTATATGTTAGGTATTTCGTGTTTGAACCTTGACTTAAGGCGAAAAAACTGCATCCAACTGAAAGCAATGATAAAAAACTGAAAAAGCACAATATACCGTGCAGAAGTCTCCAGCGGGAATGGTAAGGCAAAATTAATGGTATGCAAAAACGCAGTGGCAGCCGGACGAATGCTGATGAATTCAAGGTGAGGAATTTCCCCTTGTATTATACGCCAGCTCTGTGCCAGCACAACACCGTCATTTGACGGGCAAAGCCCTTCAGTACCGGCATAATTAATGCTGATGTAAAACCCCGATACAACAATCAGAATCAGCCATGCCCATGGACTGAAACGTTCATGTATTTTCTTATTGGGTGCCGGTGTCATAAATTTTACATTACACTACCAATGCCAGGGCAGATTCACTGTTTTACTTGTTTTTTTGCCATTCATAACCTGTTTAAGGCAGTGGTATAAAGCTGCAAGATATAGTTTTTTGGTATAATCACCAAAATTTTGAATTTCCCTTAAATTCGCAAGCGATGGGTTGATCTCTGATAGCTACCGGAGTCCAAACGTGGTTTACGTAGAGAATTAAAACTTATGCCAGATGTGGAAAACATAAATATGAACAACACAAGTAATCTTGTTTTTAAATGCCTGAATTATTGATGGAGGTTTCATCTTAGTATGATTTCCCTGAAAAGTGTATGTTTAACCCAAAAATTTTGAGATTAATTTTTCATTTTAAGGTTTGCCGTGCAACTACTAAATAAATGAGATGAAAAGTAAAAATTAAATTGCACTGCATTCAGGATTAAGGAAAATTCATATTGGTTGGGTGTTGTTTATTGAAAAATTTATTGATAACTAAAACGTATTTGTTATGATCAAATTAAAAATTGGAAAGCTAGGTATTTTAATGCTTGTAACAATGCTAATTGGCATTAATTTATGTGCCCAGCTTAAGGTTAAGCCAAAGGTGTTAAGTATTACCGACGGTCACGAGTTTGTGATGGTGATTAAAGCAAATGAAAAGTTTGAAAAACCGGAAAGGGTTGTGATGAATGATTTTACGGCATCAGAGGAAGCTTTCGATGCCAACAAAATTGATGATTATCCCACCTGGCGATTTGATAATTTAAATATCCGGGATCCCAAGACAGGTAAAATCACCCGCCATGTAGCCATTATTAACGTGGAAACCGGACAGTATTATCACAGAAAAGGGAAAATGAAAAGCGAGGAAGATTTTAAAAAGGACACTGAAGAAAAAGAAGATGGCAGCTTTAAAGATTATTGGAACGCCATGCTGTATTATTTTCACCCGGAAATAAAGAATAAAGATTATATCTGGTTCAGAATACCCAACAAGGAAAAAGAGAGTATGGTAGTAACACCCGGTACATGGAGAACAAGAGAAGTAAAACTGGTATTAGCTAACTATAAATCGTAATTATCATGAAAAACATAATAAAAACACTCATTATTATTTCCTGTTTTGTGATGTCAGGAAATTTGCAGGCTCAGAATATCAAAACATACAAACTACAGATGCCTTCAATCATTCTGGAAAATGGAGGCCCTGTCTATGTTGATCACCTTAAAAATCCTGCTCCGGATGCCAACACCGGCAAATTCAAAAGTGAATTCAGAAAGGCAATGATTCAAGGTATCAATGCCGAAGGACTTGTTGTAGAACAAGGCTTGCCAACTCTCAATCCCTGGATGACAACAAAAATATATGAAACAACAGAGAATGAAGATGAGGCCAATTATGCCATTACCGGTGAGTATGAATACAAAACCAGCACGGATAAGTCACATAAAGCCCACAAAACCGAAGAGTTATCCGGAGATGATAAGTTACCCATATTTTTCTATGAATACACCGCCAGCTCAAATGCCACGCTGAGTGGTAAAATTCAAATTGTTGATAACAATTCAGGTGAAACGGTTAAAGAATATCCTTTTTCTAAAAACAAAGGTGATTCAGAAAGTAATTACATGAAAAAGCCGCAGCTGAAATCTCCTGCAAATTTCTTTAGCAGCCTTAATAATGCCGTTATAGGAGAATACAGATACATGCTTAATCCCATAAAAAGGGAATACAAATACAATTTCCCAAGGATTACTCCTGATGATAAAAAATTCAGAAAGGATTTCAGAAAGAAACGCAGAGAGTTAAGAAAACTTGATAACGATGACAATGTCAAAGAAATGGCCAAGGTCCTTTTTGAAATGCAAAAAATGGAAGACAATAAAGATGTAAACCTGGGTATTGGCATGTGTTATGAAATTATCGGAAATTATACCAAGGCCAAAGCGCATTATGAAAAATCCGGTGACAGTGATGCAATGGCAAGAATTAAAGAACAAATACAGATCAGAGATCAATTGAAAGCTTTTGGTGTTGAGATAAACGAACCCGAATTATAATTACGTGGAGGAATTTATAAGACACAGCTTGCTGAGCTGTGTCTTGTTTTCTTCAATCCCATAAACAGCGTCCCTGGATATTTGTATTGCTGTTGACACACAACCGCAATACAAAGAATAGCAAATCAGAAGCCCCCTGGACCATTGAATTTTTTTTGGTTCTACTGCAAATTTCGTGGAATATTTTACCAATTGCATTTCAAAATGATTAATTGAGATGTTTTGAAATTATTATATGCAGTCGTTGGATTATTCTGTAAAGGCTCTTGAGCAACAGCTTAACCC
>CAZGPW010000095.1:0-7540 GCA_964527535.1 uncultured Bacteroidales bacterium | reverse complement strand
AATAAAGCAATTAAATATAAAAAGAGGTGCATTTTACCCAACTTTATAAAAATGAAGTCATTGATTTACGCGGAAAAATGTCCTCCGAAACTTTAGTTTATAATATGTTATACTACCATTCGTCAAAAATAAAAAAAAATAATATAGAATGACCTGAGTGGTGCAAATAATTTAAATATGATAATATTATAGTTATAGCAAAATTTTTGTGTGTTGTTTGAAAAAGACATGTCAAAATCTTCATATTTGTTCTATTTACATCAGATGCCGGTGGCTTCGATACATTATAGCTAATGCCGGAATCCTCAGCCACCTGCAAATCCCGATAAAGGTCATGCGTTCGTAAGGAACTGAGCGCCGTGCTGAGTCTGACTAGGTAGAGTCCGTCAGCCTGCTGATCATACCGAAATCACCGGAATAAGAATCGAAATTACCGGTAGAAAACCAAAATCACGGGTTATGAGAACCGCCAAACAATTGTCAGAATAATACGTTATGTAAACAGAATATCCGAGAAGGAAAAGAGTGAACGAATTAAAAAAAAATTACACTTTATGGAAACAACAAAGATGCATAACATTAAAAAAGATGTTTCACGCATAGGCCTGGGAACATGGTCTATTGGCGGCTGGATGTGGGGCGGCACCGATGAAAAAAAATCCATCGAAACCATCCTCAAGGCTTTGGATAAAGGCATCAGCCTGATAGATACCGCTCCGGTGTATGGCTTTGGGAAATCAGAAGAAATTGTCGGTAAAGCTTTGAAAGCATACGGCAGACGTGATGACATCACCCTGGTTACCAAAGTGGGTTTGGACTGGAAAGATGAGCAGCCTTTCAGAAATTCATCCAAAGAACGGTTGCAAAAGGAAATTGATGACAGCCTGCGCCGCCTGCAAACCGATTATATCGACGTGTACATGATTCACTGGCCGGATCACAACACAGCTTTTGAAGAAACAGCACAGCAAATGGCCGAATTTCAGAAAGCAGGTAAAATTAAATCCATCGCGGTGAGTAATTACAATCCCCGGGAGATGGATGCTTTTCGTCAACATGCGAAACTTGACATCCTTGAGCCACCATACAACATGTTTGAGCGTGGCATTGAAGATGACATTTTGCCTTACTGCAAAGAAAATGATATCAAAACCCTGGTATATGGCTCCATTTGCCGTGGACTGCTCTCGGGGAAAATGTCAAAAGACAGGGAGTTTCATGGCGACGATTTACGCAAAACCGATCCCAAATTTCATGGCGAACGCTTTGGCATGTACCTGAAAGCGGTTGATAAGCTGGATAAATTTGCTCAGGAAAATTACCACAAGCGGGTGATACATCTGGCCGTACGCTGGGTGCTTGACCACGGTGCCGATATTGCCCTTTGGGGAACGCGAAAACCCTCACAACTGGATGTCATTGACGATATGACCGGATGGCACATCAGCAAAGATGCTATGAAAGAAATCGACCGCATCATCGATGAAACCATCACCGATCCCGTTGGTCCGGAATTCATGGCACCCCCTGAAAAAACGGAGGTCTGAACGCATTGAGGAAAGCGGTAAGCCTATATTAAGTAATCAAAAAAGCCGGAAAATGTCCGGTTTTTTTGTTGGTAACATATCGTTTGCAGCCTCCACTTCCCAAATCCTGACAACAGTCCGGTAATCCTGATGACATGATACCAGTTTTGTATTTCATCTTAAATTCCTTACTTTGCACCAAGCAAACCATCCCCGGCCTGCAAACCTCCACACGCTAAGCGGCTTTGTGTAACCATTGTTTACTGACCGTGACATTCACCAACATATAGTTTTTAGCAACAACAGTAAATGGAACAAAATGCCGATATTGCTCAGTAAATCCTGGCTAATGCAAAATAACATTAAACCGGAAAAATAAAAGATTGTCATACCAATTGTCATACCAAAACATTACCAAATTTGAGCATGATGGTGTATTTTTACGGAAAATGTATTCATAAGCACAATATTCATTTTTGTTAAGCAAAATTTACGACATCGTGTTTTTTTTACATGGGATACGAAGGCATGTCTCATTTAAAATACATCAATTACAGCCTCAAAATATAATTAATATGTGTTGTGGAACCGGAAATCAACTGAAATATTTCAACAAAATATCCAATTGCGAGCTTGCAGGAATAGATATATCTGACAATATGCTTGCTATTGCTTCGAAGAGAAAATTAAATTGTTTTCACATGGATGCGACCAATACAAAATTTACCAATAATACTTATGATGTGGCAATCATGAGTTTTGTGTTACATGAAACCTCATATTTAAATGCCATGAAAATTGCTGCTAAAGCCAAACGAATTGTCAAACATAATGGCAGCATTGTTATTGTAGATTATGTTTTTGATGATAATACAAACCTTTTTGGAAAAGCAGCCGTGAATCTTGTTGAATTTTTGATGGGTAAAGTGCATTTTGGAAATTTTAAAGCATACCTGAAATATGATTATTTGAAATCTTATACCTTAGATTTAAAAATGCTTAGCAAGAAAAAGCATCTCCTTGGAGCTGTTAATGTGAATTTCTATAACAACAATAATAAAAAATTATCTTTATGAAAAAACAACTGATTTTAGCTGGCTTATTGAGCTTATTCGTGTTAACCACTTATGCTCAAGTGTTTGAAAAACAAGGCGCAGGCGTTACTATCTTAGTACACGGCTGGGACCCAGACGGAAACCAACCGGCATGGATGTCAGAAATGGCAAACGCCATAGTACAAAGAAATGGCGGAGTCGGTCATATTGATACAATTACTGTAAGCGGGTCACAAGGCAATCTTACCGCAACGTGCAGCGACTGGGATTTTGAATTATTAAATCAAAACCATGCTGAAATTATTATACTCGTTAATTGGACAGATGTTGCAAACCATTTGAGTACTGGTGTCACAGCTCAGGAAGTAGCGGCAGCCGTAGTACCAAGAATTTACAATGAACAAAATGGTGAGCCGGCTTTAGCTGAACTGCCTTTACATCTTATAGGACACAGTCGCGGTGGTGGTATGGTCTTTGAAATTGCTCGCCTGATCGGATTAGAAGGCGTAGAAGTAGAGCATGTTACAGCACTTGATCCACACCCGCTTACAAGTGCAGATCCACAAGGAGCTGATCCGCCATTTGGGCCCGGACCAACTATTGATACTGCCATTAATGTACATGAAAATATTTTATTTGCCGACTGCTATTACCAAAATATTGAATATCCTACCGGAGAATATGTTTCCGGAGCTTATAACCGCCTGTGGGAAAACCTGCCCGGCGGATACCATAACGAAACAGGTTACACTTATGACATTCTTAATACAGATTACAATTTTTCCGACCATTTGAACATCATTCTCGCCTATCATGGAACAATTGATTTGTCAACGCCCGCTACCAACGGCGAAGCTACTCTAACGCAAACCGAACGCGATGATTGGTTTAACGCTTACGAAAATGAAGGCGAAAATACCGGATTCAAATACAGCCCGCAAATCAGGGGAGACAGAAAAAGTACAGATGCACCTGTTCCCGGGGGCGACCAAATTATTGATGGTTATCATAACGATATTCTGCTTGGAGGAAACGGTGCACGCGAAAGTTTGGATTGGACAAATGCCATCTGGCCGAATATCCTTGAATTTACATTGAGTAAAAACAGTTCGGTCCTTGTAGCCGGAACACATAGCTTAACTGATGGTGATGTACTTGGCATGAATGTGTTTTACCGTAGCTATGTCAACGCCGGAACAATTACCTTTTATATTGATTTAGACCGAAATCCGTATAACGATAATAAAACTGAAATCGGGACGGTAAATATTAGTGCCACAGGATCCGTAATTACATCTCATTCAACAGATTGGACGACTAGCGGCCTTGCCACAGGTGAAACGTATTATGTTTATGCAAAAATCAATGACAGCAGCAATTCTCGTTTTTTTTATGCCCCTTATGAGTTTGAATATGAGGAGTTACCCGTTAATGACCTTAGTGTCACTGATATTGTGAAACCAGTAAAACATTTTGAAAACAGCGAAATCACCATGCAAATAATGAATTATGGGAATCAAACAGAAACAAATATTCCTGTAAGCTATACCTTTGATGGAGATACTGTCACCGAAACCTTTACAGGAACATTAAATCCGGGAGATTCCGTATTGTTTACTTTTGATCAATCGGTTGATTTGTCAGAAGAAAACATTCACGAAATATACGCAAGAACAGAGCTGCCTGGTGATGTTAATACAGGAAATGATGAATTTATTACTGAAATAAATACTCATATCAACCCCAATACTTTATTCTTTATCTATGATGATTATGTTTCAATTCCTGAGGATACTGCCCTGTGTTTTACCGATAATTTCACAATAGAAACCTGGTTTTATGCGCATTCTACAAAATCAGCCGGAAAAGTTATCTCCAAACACGGTAACGATGGCATAAATCGCAGCGGCTATACCATAGAGTATGATGGTTCAAATATTAGAGCCGTAATTGGTGTGGGCCCTGATTGGGCTACTGTTGAGGCTGGTATAAGTAATGACCAGTGGTATCATGTAGCAATGGTTTACTCCGGCGGAATTCTTGAAATGTATCTCAACGGAATCTCGCAAGGAACAGCTATGGGAACCATTGTAACCAATGATTTGGATTTATATATCGGGGGTTCCCAACAATACGGAGACTACTGGACGGGATATATTGATGAAACACGCATCTGGAACATAGCAAGAACAGACACGGAAATTCAGGAAAATTTTCATACTGAAATAGATCCGCAATCCGGTGATCTTTTGGCATATTACGACTTTAACCGTGGAATCCCCGAAGGCGACAATACTGCTATTGAAATCCTGCCGGATATGACCGATAATAATTTTCACGGAACATTGAATAATTTTTATTTGCAAGCAGGCATGGCGGACGGTAATTTTATTGAAGATTGTGGTTTAGATATAACCATGCCCGTTCCCGATGAAACCACACTACCCACAGTTACCGGTGAATGCGCTGCAACCGTAACCGAAACACCTACGGCAACCGACAACTGCTCTGGAGCAATCACCGGGACAACTGCCGATGCGCTCACATACACCGAACAAGGCATATCCACCATCACCTGGACTTACGACGATGGCAACGGCAATACGTCAGAACAAACCCAAAATGTAGTTATCGAAGATGCTACTGATCCTGTTCCTGATGAGACAAGTTTGCCCGATGTCACTGCCGAATGTGAAATTACAACTCTTACAACTCCCACAGCCACTGACAATTGTGCAGGTGAAATTACAGGCACCCACGACGTCACGCTGCCAATCACTACGCAAGGTACAACCGTCGTTACCTGGACTTACGACGATGGCAACGGCAATATAGAAACGCAAGAACAGACTGTTATCGTAGAAGACATTATCAATCCTACCATCACTTGCGTTGAAAACCAAACCATTGATTTAAATGAAAGCGAAACATTCTATACCGTACAGGGGGCTGAATTTGACCCAATTGCTGATGATAATTGCGGAGTTGAAACATTAGAAAACGACCATAACAGCACCGAATCCCTCGCCGGAGAAGAATTTAACGCCGGAACTCACACCATTACCTGGACAGTTACCGATAATGCCGGAAACATTGCTGATTGCAGCTTTGAGATAACGGTAAATGCTTATGTCAGAGTTTCAGATTTATCCGTGAATGGTCTCAATATTTATCCCAACCCTACAACCGGCATCTTTACCATTGACTTTTCTGGGTCCGGGAGGCAAGAGAACGTTTGTGCTGTCGAAATAACCAACATCTCCGGAAACACAATAATGTCAGTTTCAAACCATGATATCTCTGCATTTTTAAATTATGAAATCGACCTCTCAGACCAGCCATCTGGCATTTACCTGTTAAAAATCGAATTCGATAAAAAAACATCGTATCATAAAATCATTAAAAATTGAACACATTACCGGTACTATGGCAATACACAGGCGTTTCGAATGAATTACCGAAAAAACAACAGGATAAAATCATAAGCAAGCGGCAATTAGCCGCGATGGCAGATATTTTGCAGGAGAACTGTTTCGAGGTATTTCTCTTTTGATTTGCATGCGTCCTTTTTTGCAGCAAGGGCACATGCCGGGATCATAGCCAGTCAGCCGCATAGTGCTTTCTCCAGGCAGTCAAGCTGTAGTTTCCCATCCCAAAAGCAGCAATCCCCCTACCCTGACTTTACATTTTCCTCCACATTGTTTTAATTTCTCCCATAATTTTTGTATGTTTGAGTGGTGATGAAAACCGGATGGGAAATGCATAAGAGTCGTTATGCAAGGTTGAAATTTGTGAAGGGCGTTTGTAAAGGAATTAACATGCATTAAAACCACCATTACACCATTTGTATAGAATAATGAATTTGATTTTATATTTTCGATTCATGGATAACAAAGAGATTGAAATATTTAAAAGTGATGATGGATCAACTGAAATTGAAGTTCGAGTTGACAGTGACACAGTTTGGCTTAATCAATATCAGATAGCAGATTTATTTTTAACGGACAGGACTTCTATTGGTCGTCATATCTCTAATATATATAAAACCAACGAACTGGATGAAAATTCAACTAGTGCAAAAATTGCACAAGTTCGAAAAGAAGGGAAAAGAACTGTAAATCGACAAATAGGAATATATAATTTAGATGTGATTTTATCAATTGGTTATAGAGTAAATTCAGATAGAGGAAGACAGTTTCGAATTTGGGCAAACAAAGTTTTAAGTGAATATTTATTGAAAGGTTATGCTCTCAATGAAAGGAAGTTAAAGGAGAAAAATAAACAACTTAATGATTTAAAAAAATCCGTTAAAATTTTAGGAGAAGCATTAAACTATAAGACCTTAACAAATGATGAAAGTACTGGATTACTTAAAATAATTTCAGATTATGCATACGCATTGGATGTTTTAGACCAGTATGACTATCAAAAACTTAAAATCAGCAATACATCAGGAAAGGAAACCTATCAATTGACCTATGAAGAGGCAATAACCAAAATAAGAATTGCATAAAAGGCTCATGGCAACAGTGATTTATTTGGTCATGAAAAGGATACAATGACAAAAGTTGTTGTAAATCTGATAAATAGAAATAATTAACGCATAGCAATCGTGCAGGCTGCCCCGCTCCTGTATAATCGTAAAACGGCGCATCCCTAAACCATTGAAAACAGACTGTACATATCCGAAGTATTCCCAACAATCACAAACACACAATTTTTGGCAACAACACCACATAGTGCCTGTAAATACAGTCGTAAAAGTTTGTAACTAATCATGCATCTGTTCAGAAAGCCGGAAGGCAAAGACCGAAGACGGAAGACGGGAGTCGGGAGTTATGAGTATTGCTTCGGACTACGGACTCCGGACTTCGGACTCCGGTATATTCAGTTCTAGTTATTCAATTATAGATAATTATTCAGCTTTATAGTCCCCAGTAAAAATAATCACGCTAAACA
>CAZGPW010000094.1:0-14189 GCA_964527535.1 uncultured Bacteroidales bacterium | reverse complement strand
CAAAAAAAAAGCGGGGTTTCATTTGTGAGACTCCGCTTTAATCTATATTACAAGAGATTACTATTTGAAACTTTGTTTTTTGGGGAAACTCCAGATCATTAAATTCTTGCTACACTTCGGCAAGCTCATTTCGACAGGCGCAGTACATCGCACCCGGCACAACTCAAGCACCCGTCAGATTTGCTTTCGTTTACATAATGTAGGCTGATGATTAATAACAAATTTTTTATTCTCCTGATTCACGCATAAATTCTTCTGCTTTTTCTACCATGTCTTTTGAACCTGTGTAAAAAGGCACACGCTGGTGAATGTCTTTGGGGATAATATCCAGAATACGGTTGCCTCTGCCATCAGTAGCCAAGCCCCCAGCCTGTTCTGCCAAAAACGCCATGGGATTACATTCGTAAACCAACCTCAGCTTTCCATTGGGATTACCATCAGTTTTGGGGTAAATAAAAATCCCGCCTTTCAATAAATTACGATGAAAATCCGCTACCAGGGAGCCAATATATCTCATGGAATATGGCCGTTTTGTGGACTTGTCTTTTTCCTGGCAATATTTGATGTAATCTTTTGTCCCTTGCGGAAACTTAATAAAGTTTCCCTGATTAACAGAATATATTTTGCCCTGTTTTGGGGTAACAATATAGGGATGAGACAAACAAAACTCTCCAATCGAAGTATCCAGCGTAAAACCGGTTGTTCCGAGGCCTGTTGTATATACCATCATTGTTGATGAGCCGTATAATACATAACCGGCAGCCACCTGTTTGTTGCCGGGTTGCATAAAATCTTCCATTGTGGCTTTTTGCCCGCGCGGGCTTAGCCTGCGGTAAATGGAAAATATGGTGCCAATGGACACATTGACATCAATGTTGGAAGAACCATCAAGCGGGTCGGTACATACCACATATTTTCCATCAAGGGAAAGGTCATCATCAAAAATGATGGTTTTTTCATTTTCTTCGGAGGCTATACCACAACAAATGCCACTGGCACGCATGGTATTGATGAATGTTTCGTTGGCAAACACATCCAGCTTTTGTTGTTGTTCACCCTGGACATTCACATTCTCTACTTCTCCCAGAATATTTACAAGCCCGGCTTTGTTTACTTTTTTATGCACTATTTTGGATGCCAGGCCAATGTGACTCAACAACCGGCTTAATTCACCTTTGGCATACGGAAATGCCGATTGTTTTTGAATGATTACTTCGTTTAACGTTTGTATTTTTGTAGCCATAACATGGATTTTTGATGATACAAAATTTTTGATAAAATTAGTCAATTTTTAAGAGCATCGAAAAAAATTACGTAAAACATATATCACCGAAACGATAAAATGCCGTACTTTACATCAAATTAAGTGGTGTAATGACATTTGAAAATGGTTTTTTTCATACACGTTCCAGGCCTTTTATCATAGCGGGGCCGTGCAGTGCAGAAAGTGAGTATCAGGTACTGAAAACAGCCGAACTCCTTGCTGAAAAGAAATGTGTGCACGTTTTCAGATCAGGTATCTGGAAACCCAGAACGCATCCGGGGCATTTTGAGGGGGCCGGCTACAATGGATTGAAATGGTTGTCAAAAGTAAAGCGCAACACCGGGTTGCTGACGGCTACCGAAGTAATCACCCCTGAACATGCAGAAAATGCCATTGATGCCGGCATAGATGTATTGTGGATAGGGGCACGCACAACCGGCAATCCCATATACGTTCAGGCCTTGGCGGATGTTCTTAAAGGCACATCCGTAAAACTGATGGTTAAAAACCCTCTCCACCCCGATATAAACTTGTGGTACGGCGCCATTCAGCGGTTTCACAAAGCAGGCATAAAAGACATTGCAGCCATTCACCGCGGGTTTTATCCGTTTGAAAAAACCCCTTTCAGAAACCTGCCACTATGGGAAATCCCCATTGACATTCAATTGAAAAACAAAAACCTACCTGTGTTCTGTGATCCAAGCCACATTGCAGGAAAAACCAGTCACATTGCTACCATCGCACAACAAGCCATGGACCTTAATATGACCGGATTGATGATTGAAGTGCATCACAATCCCCCAAAAGCACTGACAGATAAACACCAACAGCTTCTGCCCGGCGACCTGGCACAGTTACTTGATAATCTGGTCATCAGGAAACGCAATTTTAAAGATCAGGCATACATCAAGCGCATTGTACAGTATCGCAAAGAAATTGATCAGGTTGATTATCAACTCCTGGATTTATTAAAACAAAGGCAGGACCTTGTTGAAGAAATTGCTGTACACAAAAAAAACATGCATGTCAATATCTTACAACTCAAACGCTGGGAAAACATCATAAAAACCCGGCTTGATTACGCTGCCCAAAATGGTTTATCAAAGTCGTTTGTGCTAAAACTTCTTCAGGCAATCCACAAAGAAGCCATCCGCATTCAAACTCAGCTTATGCGTTCTTCTGATTCTCAAGAAAATGAATGATGGATTTCAGGATCATCATGCCGTCGATATTTCCCAACTCTTCATCAGCAGCCCTTTCGGGATGTGGCATCATACCAAAAACATTCCCCTCTTTGTTTGAAATACCGGCAATGTTCATCACTGAACCATTGGGGTTGTCTTCCTGTGTCAATTCACCATGCTCATTGCAATAACGCCAGATTATCTGTTTATTCTGTACCATATCAGATAACACATCATCCGGGGCATAATACCTTCCTTCATTATGCGCAATGGGTATTTTTAATGCTTTCGACCGGGGGACGTATTCGGTCAGGGGAGTATGAATGTGTTCAGCCCTGATGTATTGGTTTTTACAAATAAAATGCTGATTGATGTTATGCAGCAAAGCACCGGGTAACAAACCAGCTTCACATAATACCTGAAAACCATTGCACACACCAAACACAAAACCTCCGCCTGCTGCAAATTCGATCACCGTTTCCATCAGCGGGGAATAGCGGGCAATGGCACCGGAACGCAGGTAATCCCCATAGGAAAACCCGCCGGGTAATATAACTGCATCCACTGATTGGATGCTAATATCTTTGTGCCACAGTTCAACCACTTCCTGATTCAGTTTATCCCTGAGCACGTAAATCATATCGTGATCACAATTCGATCCCGGAAATATCAACACACCAAATTTCATACATCAAAAATTTACGTTTTAATCAACCTTCGAAGCGTCTTTCTTCACTTCTTTCAATTTATTCTGGGCTTCTTCAAGCAATTCTTTTTGTTTTTCCAAATCCTTTTCCAATTCCTGGATTTCCTCAAGGTTATCTTCTATCTTTTCCTGGTATTTTTCATTCTTTTTTTGCAGGTGCTCTTTATTTTTGTTAAGGCTTTCAATTTCCTTCTGAATATCTTCTACTGCATCAGCCCTTCCTTCCTGAATTTCTTCATAAGCTTCTTTTGCCAGTCTCACAGCAAAACTCTCAATTATTGATTTCATGGCGCTTTTTTCCTCAGGGTGATCTGAACCCATATAAGCACCTCCCAAATCAACCGCCACATAAAATTCCACATTGCTTTTGTTCTCCTCAGCCCTGGCATATACATCTATGGTATTATTGCTCACAGAAGGAATCAACGCATTATCAGCAAAAACTTCCTTTCTGCTTTTTACTTTTTCCGCGTCGTAATCTTTCATGAGGTTTTTCCACGCTTTTTCTACATCCTTATCCTCAACATTAGGTATTTCAACAGATAAAACTTCACGCTTACTGCCGTTGATTCTTTTTTTATCTTCATTTACCTTGATCTTTTGTGCCATGAGGTTACTTCCTGCCATCAAACATACAAGTACTATTAATATCTTTTTCATAATTTTTCGTTTTAGTTTACATTGAAAATTCTATTTTTTTCGTTCTGTAAAATACACAATTAAATCATACAAGGCATTATTTATTTCGTTTTGGGGCAAAGTTTTTAAAATCTCATGCGCTTTGTTTACATGATCATCCATAATTTGTTGAGCATATTCAAACCCCTTGTTTGCTTTGATAAATTCTATTATTTGTTCCTTATCCTTTTTTGTTACCCCTTTATTAATGGCTTTCATGATCTTTAATGAAGCGCCTTTTGGAGCTTTATCCAATGCATAAATCAAAGGAAGGGTGTATTTTTTTTCTTCCAGGTCTTTTCCATTGACCTTTCCAAAGCTGTGATTGCCTGTAAAATCCAGAATATCGTCCTGTATTTGGAATGCCATCCCCGCTTCACTTCCAAATTGTTTCATGGCCATTTGTTGATGTTGCGAAACACCGGCAGTATTGGCACCCGACTGAGCCGAAGCACTGATCAATACAGCTGTTTTTCTGAAAATAATGTCCATATATACGGCTTCAGAATACTGTTTTTTTTCTATTTCTTTTAGTTGCATGATCTCTCCCATGCTCATTTGTGAAATAGTGGGTGAAAGAATGTGTAAAACATCATACATTTTTTCGTTAATAGCAATTTCCAAAGCCTTTGAAAATAAATAATCACCAGCCAAAACTGCAACTTTATTATCCCATTTTGTATTGATTGTCTTTTTACCGCGGCGCACCACCGCTTTATCCACAACATCATCATGGATAAGCGTAGAGGTATGTAACAATTGAACCAATGCAGCTGCCATATGGGTTTGCCTGTTTACCTCCCCAAACAATTGGGCTGATAAAAACACAATATTAACACGTACTTGTTTTCCCGGGTCTGAAAAAATATATTTCAACACCCGGTTCAAATATTCATCGTCAGATTTGATCAGTGAAAACAATTCAGCATTGAAATCTTTTACATACGGTGCTGTCAATTGCGTTATTTCTTCCAGTTTTTTCATGGCTATTTTTAGGATTGATAAAAATAACATTTTTCAGAGTAATAGAAAACCATTATCTTACAATCTTTATTAAATTTCCAATTTTCTAATATTAATGTAAATAATGTGCTAATGACAACAATACGGGTAACCAAAAAATTTAATTGGGAAATGTCCCATGCACTCTACAACTACAATGGATTATGCAGAAACCTGCATGGCCATTCATACAAAATGTACGCAACCGTTATTGGCTCTGTAAACAGGGATGAAAAAAACCCTAAATGGGGCATGGTCATTGATTTTAGTGATTTTAAAAAAATTGTGCAAAATGAAATTGTGGATGTCTTTGATCATTCTGTCGTGTTGTGCAATAAAGAAGACACTAGTTCCATTGACAACATCAAATCTTTATTCGACAGGATACACATTGTGGATTTCCAGCCCACATGCGAAAATATGGTAACGGATTTTGCCCAAAAGATAAAAAATATATTGCCTGAAGGCGTGGAATTATACAGTTTGCGGTTGTATGAAACAGCTACTTCATACGCCGAATGGTTTGCAGGCGATCAAAAAAAATGATGTCATTTTAATTTCATCGCTCTTGTTTAATATCGATTAATAGAATGCCCACTAACAAAAATAACTATATTTGCTATTGTACAGATGGAAAAAAATTAATCTTGTGGATTAATAATTTTGCATGTGGAAATTTGAATTTATTTTGAACTACCGCCATCCGTCGGTACAGGTTTGATCTTTGAATTTTATCCAGTAATTTCTAAAACGCAACATTATAAATTTACCATTGTATGGTTTCATATCAGAATTTAAAACCCACACGAATAGGATTTGGAGAAGGGTTAAAAGAAGCAGGAAAGACAGAAACAAAACTGGTTGCTCTCGGTGCAGATATTACCGGTTCGGTTGCTATGAATTTATTTGCAGAATCTTATCCAGAGCGTTTTTTTTCATTTGGTATTGCCGAACAAAACATTGCAGGCGCAGCTACAGGCATGGCATTGTCTGGAAAAATACCGGTTTTTTCAACCTATGGCGTTTTTTCTGCCATGCGTGATCTTGATCAGGTACGTATTTCAATCTGTTATAACAATGTTCATGTCATCATCGGGGGTGCTCACGCAGGTATTTCAGTAGGGCCCGACGGGGCTACACACCAGGCGCTTGAAGACATCGCCACCATGCGGGTGCTGCCGAATATGACGGTACTTTCACCCTGTGATGCCACCCAGACAAAACTGGCCACATTACATGCCGTTAATGATATCAAAGGCCCGGTATATATCCGGTTTGGAAGGGAAGCAGTACCGGATTTTACCCCGGAAAACCAGGAATTTGTCCCCGGAAAGGCACAGGTTATGAAAGAAGGAAGCGATATTGCACTTTTTGCTACTGGCCACATGGTCTGGGAGGCATTGAAAGCAGCAGAATCACTGGAACGTGAATACGCAATCCATGCTGCCGTTGTTAATTTCCACACCATCAAGCCCATTGATACGGATTGCATTGAAAAATACGCAAAGCAATGTGGCTGTATCCTGACAGCTGAAGAACACCAGGTAACAGGCGGATTTGGTAGTGCTGTGGCTGAAAACGTATCGCAAATTTACCCTGTGCCAATGCATATTTTGGGTGTTAATGATTGTTTTGGTGAATCGGGTCAACCCTCTGAACTTATGGAAAAATACGGACTTACTGCAAAAAATATCATTCGTAATGCATTAAATTTATTGTCTCATGATTAAAATATTTATGTTTCTGCTGTTGTTGATTTTTTCACAAGAGCAGAATAATCCGGCGGAATCAGGGGGTGAATTGCCCGGAAAAAATGAGTTATTAGGAAAGATAAAACCTGCCACCCATCCGGATTTTGTCAAAGCAGATCCGGAAATAACATATTTTCCGGAAATATACGTCAGAAGAAAAACATACCAGGCTTTTCTAATAATGCGTCAGGCCGCTCTCGAAGACACCATCAACCTTATAATCAGGTCAGGAACAAGAAATTTTTACGAACAACGCTATTTGTGGAATCGAAAATTCTCGGGCAAAAGAAAACACGGAAACGGTTACTTGGACCAGTCACTTACAGACAGTGCCAAAGTGGCAAACCTGCTGGCTTATACAGCGGTTCCGGGCACCTCCCGCCATCATTGGGGTACCGACATTGATATAAATGAAACTTCGCATGTTTATTTCAAAAAGGGGGAAGGCAAGAAAGTATATGACTGGTTGAAAAAAAATGCGGCAGATTATGGCTTTTACCAGGTGTACGTTGCTTTCGGAGATAGAAGAACAACCGGCTATAACACCGAAGAGTGGCACTGGACATACAAACCGGAATCTGACAAATTTACCAACGCCTATCGAAAACTGATATCTTCTGATGATATTACCGGTTTTCACGGAGACAACGAAATTCATAAGTTTAATATCATTGAAAATTATGTTTACGGGATTAATTCTGATTTATTGGAATAATCTTTGCTCCCTGATCAACTAAAATTATCTTATGAAAACATCTACTTTGTTAATAATATTGAGTTTATTATCCATGTTGTTCTTGTCTTCATGCAACACAACTTCTGTCATGGTTGATGTAATGGAACCTGCAGCCATTAACGTTCCACAGGATTATAAAGAAGTGCTGATCACAAACCGCAGTTTGCCGGCCGATGACAAGCAGGTGGGAAATGTTGTGGAAGGGTTGTTTACCAATGAAGCCTTGTTTGCCGATAAACTGGGATCGGAAAATTGTGTCCTTTCCCTGAATGAGACTTTAAATCAGAATGAACGCTTTCGCAGCCGGTTGTGTGAAGATTGTGATTTTCGGGGTACCGGAACAGCAGAATGGCCTGTGCCTTTATCATGGGACAGCATCAGAAGGGTGTGTGACCGATACCATGCCGATGTCCTGGTCAGTTTGGAATTGTTTGATACAGATAAGCATATAAACCACAGTGTGGAAACACGAACACGCACCAGGAACGGAGAAACCATCCGTTACCAAAGGCATAAAGCCATTTTGTGGATAGAAATCCACAGCGGGTTGCGGATTTACGATCCCTTTAAGGAAATAATTGTACATGAACAGGATTTTTACGATGAAATGTCGTGGGAAAAGAAAGCAGAAAGCCGGGGGAGAGCAGAAAGCAGGTTACCATCACACAGAAAAGCAGCCAAAGAAGCAGGGGTTTTTGCCGGGCAAAAACTGGCATCCTACATTTCCCCTACATGGAAAACCACCAAACGCAAGGTTTATACCACAGGTAACGATGACATGAAAAAAGCAAAGCAATTTGTTAAAAACGATGAATGGGGCAAGGCTGCATCCTTATGGAAACAATATACCAACAGCAATGACACAAAACTGGCGGCACGGTGCCGCTACAACATGGCAGTTGCTGCCGAAATCAACGGAAACATCAATGCTGCTATCGACTGGGCAAAAAAGTCCGTCGAACTTAACGATTCATACACTACCAGAGCCTACATCAACCTTTTGCATAAACGCAAACAAGACATCAGGAAACTGAAAGAACAACTGGAAAATTGATCCCCTTTTTTTGATTTTATACAGTTCAATGTGGATATTATGGTTTCTGTATCAACGCAATCTGGTTTTTTGAATCCATTTTCACAGTAAAGGGTTTGGTTAAACGCATGTGTGAAAAGTACTTAAATTTTTTTATTTTTCCCAGTTTTTTAATTTTATCCCAGTATATGGCATGGTCACTTTTTCCTTTTTGAACGGAAAAATACCCGACATTCATGGATGTGACATTATGGAAAAAATGGGAACCGCTGGAAGGATCAAGGGGAAAGCCTTCAAAACTGTATTCAACAATAACCTTTGCATTGGAAATTTGTGGCCATCTGACAGGGATGCCGATAAATTTATCCTGACTCCCCCATCTTCCAGGCCCCATCAATACATATTTACGATCTTCATTGACCATTTCACTGTTGATCTGGTCAATTTCGGCAGCCATTTCCTCGGTTTTGGTTTTATCAAACGCATTAGGGTCCACAAAAATCAAATCTTTGATGTTGTCAATTTTACCATTGCCCATGGCCGTTGTGGTTTTTAAAACAATGCTCTCACTGTCAATTTCATCCATATCAATTTCATAATCAAAAGCACTGCCTATCAACGGTTTTACCTGCAAGATATAAAACGAAGCTTTGTTGTTTTCATCTTTATTTAAATCCACAGCAAATTCTATTTCAGCGGTAGTGCCCAGGGCTTCTTTTACAAAAGATACCACTTTACGAATGGTTTCGGCCAGTGGGATATATTCGTGTTTCAGAATGTTGGCAAAATTGAGCACCCGCGGTCCGTAATCCGAAATACCCGGGGAAAGTGAATTATTATCGGGATTATACACAGAAGCAAGGTGCTTAATGGACCCGTGCATTTCGGCATCATCCATATCCAGACGGCTTAGTCCGGCTTCTTCACCTTCCAGCAGATCGATATCCTTGTCTTTCATATTGACCGCAAAAAAATCTGTCTGCGTTTCATTGACAATATCTTTGAGGCTGACAATGTCGAGTTTGGGATAACGCGGACAAAAGCGCCAGGCTTTTTCTCCTTCCACCACATATTTGCCCAACCCCAGAGCCAGCACAGAAAAACCGTCTTCAGGTTTCATATACGATACGGGGTAATAATTGAAACTTTGTGCTACCCCTGAGATATGGGGGTAATAATGATCTTTAAATTGGTTGCCCACCACTTCCTGAATCACCACAGCCATTTTTTCTTCTTCCAACTTGTAATTGATGGCTCTGATATATTCTTTAGATGTGGGCGAAAACAACGAAGCATACACCATTTTTATAGCATCGCAAAACTGCTCAAGCCGTGTTTTTTCATCAGGATGATTGTTTGGAATCAAATAGGTTTCAAAAATACCTGAAAAAGGTTGATATAATGAATCTTCCAACAAGGATGAAGAACGAATGGCCAATGGCTTTTTGAATTCCCGCATCACTGTTTTCAGTTGTCGCATTAATGATTTGGAAAATGTAGCCTTTTTAAATGCGTTTTTTATCACATCAAAATCTTCATCCACGCTGACGTACTTTGTCAGATCATTATCATGAATAAATTCGGTAAACTCATCTATCCCTATAATCACCGTACGCGGGGATTTAATGTTGATGCCTTCTATAGCGGTGCTAAAATCAAAATTATAGATCAGGGTGTTGATGAAAGCCACTCCCCTGCCCTTTCCTCCAAGCGCGCCGGTTCCAATTTCCACCACATTTCGTTCATCCTTAAGCGATTCTTCAGTGAACGGCACAATTTTTCCTTTGATTTTTTCATTCCTGAATTCATGAATGCGCTTAAGCAAAAAATTGCGCATCTCCGTCATATCGTCAAAATCATCAATCTTATAAGGATTCAGTAATTTTGCAAGCTGTATTTCTCCACGTGCCATCAGCCACAAGCTGAAATGGTTGCGTTTGGCATGATATTTCATTGATTCATCGGAAATGCTCTGTATGTACTTTTCAAATTCTTTGAGGTTTTTAGCCACCGCAATTTGTCTGCCTGTACTGTCCCTGAAAACAAAATTGCCAAAACCGACAAAATGATCAATGAATACGCGTATATCATTTTCAAGGTTATTTGAGTTTTTATTGATGAAACAGGTGTTCTTCTTATAGACATTTGATATGTCACTGGATTGAATGCAAATAGGTAGTTCTCCAATGTTTTGATGGATATAATCCACCAGGTCAAAGCCCGCATTTTCATTCACAACACCATCTTTGGGATACCGGACATCCGTAATCGTACATTGAAGATACTCTTTGTACCTGTGAATTAATTTAATGGCTTCGTTATATGATTCGGCGAGCAAAATCTTGGGACGTGCCCTCAACCGTAACAACCTGTAGAGTTCATCTCCCTGTACATCATCGATGATACGACGCGTTTGCTCAAGCACCACCCTGTACAATATCGGCAATATCCGGGAATAATATTTTGCAGAATCTTCAACCAGCAAAATAATCCTGACCATCCCTACCCTGGTATCGTTGCTGGCATTGATGTTATCTTCAACCAGTTTTATCATGGCAAAGAAAATGCTTGAATCCCCGTTCCATGAAAAAATCCTGTCGGCATATTTTGGAATATTTTTCTGGTAATAGGCTAAGTCACTGTTGTTATTAACCAAAAAGAAAACAGGTATATACGGATAAGTGGATTTGATTTTCTGACTCAGTGAATGCGGCTTTTTCTTTTCAATGCCAATGACAAAGATTACCAGATCGTAATGCTTGTCTTGCAATTCCCTGTCCACTTCTTCTTCGGATGATACGCCGGTAATCCGGGGGGTATAGGTAAGGTTAAGCTGACGGTATTCCCCTAACACCTGCTCTGCAAACCTGCCTTCACTTTCCAGTGAATATGCATCATACAAAGTACCTACCAAAAGGATTTCCCTTACTTTGAATTGCATCAAATCATGATAAATATCCCTGGCGTAATTGTTTTCATTTAAAAACTTATGAAGCAGTTTACTTGTTTGTTTTTTCTCATGCGAATATTCAATTTGGGGGATTTTTTCAGCGCTCTTTTTGGTGCTTGTCACTTTATCAGCCAAAACTGAATTAATGTACCCATGTATCAGTGACCCAATGTTCATGATGAGTTCCCGTTCTTCTTTCAGAAAAGGGCCTTCATCCATTTTAGCAAATTTCCGGGTATAAAAAACCTCCACACATCCTGTTTTACCTTTGATGGTTTTAAATTCGTAGCTTTGTTTCCATTCCGTTTCCTTAAAACCCTGGGAAAAAAATTCTTTCCCGTCGTAGCGTATCCGGGATACAGTATATTCGGGGTATTGCCATCCATCGGGTAAAACATCCACTATTCGTTGCAATACTTCATTAAAGGGCTTTCCCGACTTGATCAGTGCGCTTGTTTTATTGATGCAGGCAAGCTCTTTTAATCTTTCTTTGTTTTCAAACGCCAGGTCTTTTACTTCTTTAGTTTTTATGTTTTTAAATTCTTTATTATCATTCATTTGTTTAAATTTTAATTGTCAATGCTTATATCTGCCTTCCATAGTGTATATTATAGCGGGCATGAGAAACCTCCATTTAATTGGCATCCAATATGTATTTTTGTTTTTCATAATAATCATACCCCTGCAGGTGTGTTCCACTAACCGGCGAATTATGGGTGGCATATTAATTATTCATTTGTAAACATTATTGGCTTTGCTAAGTTAACACATTATGTGGTCTTTTTTTACCTTTTGAACATAATTTTTTTCTTAAAATTTAGTTGTTCAGATATAATAAACATTGGATTGCTTTTTGTTAATCCTATCTCAATGTTATCAACTTTTTAGTGTTAATATTGTTGATAATTATAATGATTAATTTAATAACACCTATGGGAAATCGCTTTAATTAAGCCATTTCAGAGAATTTGATTTGTTCATAATTAATTGTTAATAAATTTGTTTTATATATTAAATAATTTTTCCTATCTTTGCATTAGAAATAAACATTATACAAGAGCTTGACTTAAACACAGCATGATTATGATAAACATGAAAACAGTGATTAAGAGCAATTTTCTAAAATTGATATTGATCTTGAGCATCCTGAGCACAGGAGCTGGAATGAATTTATATGCTACCTGTGCGGTCACCTCTGAATATACAATGGATGCCGATTCAGTAGGCAGTGATTCAAGGGAAATATTTTTCTTTGTTGAAGAATCTCCCGCTTATCCCGGCGGCAACGATAAGTTGAGAAATTTCTTCATGAAAAATTTAGAATACCCAAAAGCCGCAAAAGAAAACGATCTTGAAGGGCAGGTTTACGTCCGTTTTGAAGTAAAAAAAGATGGCACAATAGGTGAAGTTATTATTTCAAAATCTGTACATCCCGTATTGGACGCCGAAGCCATCAGGGTGGTGAAAGAAATGCCCGCATGGATACCCGGAAGATACGATGGAAAGCCTGTTAACTCATGGTACACTTTGCCAATATCTTTCTTTTTAGGAGAAAATAAGTAACATAATCCTCTGTTTTATCAAAACCAATTAAGGCTTCTAAAAAAATTAGAAGTCTTTTTTTTTGTTTATAATATTTTATTTATTACCTTTGCACTCACATTGCGGGGTGGAGCAGTTGGTAGCTCGTTGGGCTCATAACCCAAAGGTCACAGGTTCAAGTCCTGTCCCCGCTACCAGAAGAAAAAGAACCGTCTGACGAAGGCGGTTCTTTTTTTGTTTGATACCTTTGATAAGTTGATGCCATTGATAACCATTGATTATGTACTTCGCTTACGTCATTTATAACCAGAAACACGATGTGTTTTACCCGGGGTTTACCTCCGATCTGAAAAAACGTGTTGCCAGACACAATTCTCCAAACAACAAGGGCTGGACAAAACGGTATCAGCCATGGGAACTTCTCTTTGCAGAGGAATTTATGGATAAAAAAGACGCTGTTAAAAGGGAAAAGTATTTCAGGTCACATGCAGGAAGGGTGATAATCAGGAGGTTGATTAATAGAAAAAAATTCACTGCCGCACATTATAATCTGAGAAAAAAACATGTAATTTTATTTCAAAATCTTTATCATGCAGCAACTATAAGATGTAAAGATTATAAACGCAAAAATATTTTATCATGAAAAAAACATTTTTATTCTCAATTCTCAGTTTATTACTGATATTCGGAGCACAAGCTCAGGAGGATTTTGAAATTATCGAAAGTGGAAAAGGATTCTGGATTCAATCTGCAATGAATTATGGAACAGACGATGGTGGCTATTGGGATATTCCCGGACGTCCTGAAAAGATTGAGCAAGGTTCAAACATTCAGGTGTATGATATTGATGAAGGCAAAGATCGAATCTTTTACCTGAAAACAACTGATGAGAAGGGTGTTTATCAAATTGTTCCCGGAAGCAGAAACAATAGTATTATGTTGACCATAGCCGGAGGTGAAGAAAACATAAATAAGAATGGTGCGAATATTGAAACATATAGAATGATTGGCAGAGACTGGCAAAAATTCAGATTTAAGCACCTCGGAAACGGGGAATTTAAGATTTATACCCTGGATGATATGGTTATTTGTTTGGCAAATCGTAAAAATGATAACGGAACCAATGTCCATATCTGGGAAGACCATGACGGAGACTGGATGACATGGTATTTAATTGATCCCGACACAAAAAAAGCATGGAACCCGGAAAACCAGCCGCAGGAGCCTGTGTTTTTTACAGAAAACGATCTGACATATCGTCAAACAATCCATTCATTAGAATTTGAAGGAGAGGTCACTAATGTAGATTTTAATGATAATTTAGTGAAAATAACTATTGAAGG
>CAZGPW010000093.1:0-5737 GCA_964527535.1 uncultured Bacteroidales bacterium | reverse complement strand
CCGTCTGCAGCAGTTGTTGCACTGGAGATGGTAGGGTTTTGACTGCTTGAAGAGAAACTGTTTGGTCCGCTCCAGCTCCAGGAGTTAGCATCACCACCGGTTTCTGTCAGGTTGATATCATTACCTTCACAGACAGGTGAATTGCTGCCGGCGTTTGCTGTTGGTGTAGCGTTGACCGTTACACTCACATTGTCTGTGTTGGTACAGCCGATGACATCGGTAACCGTAACAGTGTAAGTCCCGTCTGCAGCAGTTGTTGCGCTGGAGATGGTAGGGTTTTGACTGCTTGAAGAGAAACTGTTTGGGCCGCTCCAGCTCCAGGAGTTAGCATCACCACCGGTTTCTGTGAGGTTGATATCATTACCTTCGCATACCGGTGAATTGCTGCCGGCGTTGGCTGTTGGTGTAGGATTTACAGTGACTGTGGTTGATACACAGGAGGTGGAAACACATCCTGCATCATACTGAACGTAATAATCCGTTGTGGTGGTCAGGGTTTGTGATATTGTCATTGGATTTCCGGTACCAATAAAAGTACCACCGCAACTGCCGGTGTACCAATAAACATCTTCACTTGCTGGTGATCCTCCGGAAGCTGTCAGGGTGATATCTGTGGCGACTCCTGAGCATACGTCAGTGGGATTAGCTGTTGCCGACTGCGGCGCTTCTGCATTCAGATAATGATGAAAAACAGCAGCTCCTGTGCATGATCCCCCATCAACATATTGATAGCCACCGCCGGCATTAGATAAACCATTAAATTTTCCAGCCAAATATAGATATACACTATCAGCAGTAGGTTCACCAATATCAAAGCCACTGTATCCTGAATATCCACCGCTGAATCCATAATAACTTAACCAGACCATATAATCGTTATCCAAAAGCTGAGCTAGTAAAATGTTGGATGATGTTCCAGCCATGGTTTGATTGTAATAATCAGCATGATTAATTGTTGAAAGCCCCGTAGGACTTTGCTGACCACATATCCACAAATTGTCATCAGAATCTTTTTTCAATTTTTTCATGCTTGTATAATCAGGGCCTCCAAAAAATGTCGCATACACAACATTTCCCGAAGTATTTACTTTAAAAAGATAACCATCCTGGGTACCTGCAACATTATCAGTAATGTCTGTTCCATCGTTAATTGTTCCATCATAATACGTACAGCCATCACCGGGATCAACAACAGGAAAATCTGCACTGTAAGTGTGCCCTGCCATATACATGTTACCATCAGAATCAAGTTCAGTATCACCATTGGCAGCTCCGATATTAATCTTATCAAATCCTGCTCCTCCAATGTAACCTCCCCATCCGGGTTCTGGCTGATTGGAAGCATCAAATTTCATATAAAACAAATCATTTTTTCCCTGATTTGTATAACCATCAGTAATCAAATCTGAAACAAAAGGCGTTGAATAATCCCACATTTCATCACCTGCAATATAAAATTCACCTGTATTTTGATCAATAGCAATGTCACATGCCCTGCCCATATATGTATCTGCTGCTATTCCCGGAAGCCATGTTGCCCAGGTTAATGCTCCGGCAGCAGAAAACTCCATAATAAAACTGGTGGATGTAGAGGTACCGCTTAAATTTCCCTGATATCCTGATCCTGAAGGAATTCCAGTGGAATACGTAGGGTAACCTCCTGATTTCCCAACCAGGTAGATGTTGTTGCCGGCATCAAAATCAACATCAAAAACTTCGAGGTTAGCCCCCATATCAAGATAAGTAGCCCACTGTCTTGTATTATCAGGCAAAAATTTCAACAGATACCCACGCGTACCTGTACTATATGTATCGTCCCATCCCTGATAAAAAGCCCCTGACCAATTTTTTAAAGGAAAATCGCCGGCACCCATGCTAAACTCTTTTTTACTTGTTCCAGCAATAAATAAATTATCGTTGTGGTCAATCCCCACAGCGCCGTTTACATCATCATCGCCTGAACCACCATACAAACAAGCCCACAAAAGTGCTCCTTGCGGGCTGAACTTAGATATTATAATATCATTTTTGCTTGTAACAGTTCCATAGGTAACGGAACTTCCTGCACTGCTAAGGTAATTAGATACATCCGCATCATCCGGGCTCCATTCCCAATCAACCACATAGTATTCTCCTGATGAATTGGTCACCATTTCACCCCAGGTTCCATAACCATTATATTCCAGTGAACTTGCCCAGAATAACCCCGGGTCAATGATTAATTTTTGTTGCTCATCGTAATCAGCCACATCAAATATCACCTTGTTTCCATCAACAATATAATCTGTTTCAATATCACGATTTGCAGAAAAAGACACAGGGGCTTTATCCTTGAAAACAAAACTTCCAATGGAAAATTCTATCTGATTGTTTTCATTTATATTTAAATTTTCAACACCCTGCCATTCCATTTCTATAATAGACGGGTCACCACCAGGATGAACAATAAACTCATATTTAAGTACAGATTCATCCTGATAAAATACGAGGTCAATGTTCGGATAAATATTACTGTACTTAATTTCATTAAATGATGAAACATTCAACAACCCGTCGGGACAATGTGGTAAATAAAAATCATTTTTGACTTTTGTCCGTGTTTCACCCTTAACATCAACATTGGTTTCAGCATTTCCAAGATAAAGATCAAATCGATGTTGTGTTGTAACAGCAGCCAGCTTTGTGGCTAAATTATCATCTCCCCGTTCTTTTGCTTGTAATGATTCCTCGTTGTTTTCATAATCGATTTCATTGGTGATAAATACAATTCTGTCGTGCATAAAATATGCATACACATTGTTGTGGATCCAATAATATTCTACACCGTTAAATCCCCTAATCTGGCCTTCATTTTTGACAAATCCCTGATCACGTAAATCCGTAGTTGTATAATCAGCTTTGGTATTTTTCTCTAAACCATATTCTGCTGCTACATCATTTATCGCTAAAAAAAAGAAAAACATAAGGCATAGAAGAATACGAAAAAACTTCCCGCTCAATATTAAAAATGTTCTTGTTTTATTTTTCATTGTTTGTAATTAAATTGAGAATAATAAAAGTGTAATAATACCAAGTTGCGTTCACTTCGACTTCGCTTACTTCGACTCCGCTTGCTTCGACTTCGCTCAGGACATCGCAGCACATCGCGGACACCGCAGTACATCGCAATTGTGTAATATACTGTTATTGATGCTCATTGACAATATTAATGTATTGATCATCGGACTTCCAAACGCGATAGCAAATCATAACCAAAATTAATAAATATTTTGATACAATACAGACAAAGTGTTAAGATATTTCTAATGACACATCAATGAAAGAAAAGATACCCCATCAAAAAAGCCGCAATGATGCAGGCCAGATCGGTAATCAATCCGGCTGTAACAGCGTGGCGGGTGTATCTGACAGCAACAGAACCGAAATACACAGCAATGATATAAAACGTGGTGTCGGAGGGACCGTATTCAGAATTTTCCATTATGCCAGTCAGTAAGCAGAGGCAGTTGAAAAACCACTAAGCATATAAATAGTCAATGATTTACATTCTTATCCTAAGGTATCTGAAAATGCAGCCCTTTTTTCAATCAAAGGGAATTATCGGATTATATTAAGCCATTTAGCACATCATCATCTACCACATTCGGGAATGTCACTGTTAAATTGGGATTTTTTTCCATTGCACGTTTTGCTGAAAACATGGCTCCCTCGTTTCTGGCCCAGCTACGCCGTGCTATACCGTTGTTAACATCCCAATAAATCATGCTTTTAAGGCGTCGGTCTGCATCCTCAGAGCCATCCAGGGTCATGCCAAATCCCCCGTTGATGACTTCGCCCCAGCCAACGCCGCCACCGTTGTGTATAGAAACCCAGGTGGCGCCGCGGAAAGCATCGCCAATCACATTATGAATAGCCATATCAGCGGTAAATTGTGAGCCGTCGTATATGTTGGAAGTTTCACGGAAAGGCGAATCTGTTCCGGATGTGTCGTGATGGTCACGTCCCAGCACAATAGGGGCATTGATTTTACCATCGGCAATGGCTTTGTTAAACGCTTCCGCTATTTTGATGCGTCCTTCGGCATCGGCATAGAGAATACGTGCCTGTGAACCAATCACCATTTTGTTTTGCTGTGCCCCTGCAATCCACTGGATGTTGTCTTTCATCTGCTGGGTAATTTCATTTGGTGCCGTTTCAGCCATTTTTTTCAACACGTCCATAGCGATTTTGTCGGTGGTTTTCAAATCTTCAGGATCGCCTGAAGTGCAAACCCAGCGGAACGGACCAAACCCATAATCAAAGCACATTGGGCCCATGATGTCTTGCACATAGCTTGGATACCGGAAATTTTTACCATCTTCAGCCATGATATCAGCACCTGCACGTGAGGCTTCAAGCAGGAAGGCATTGCCATAATCAAAGAAATACATGCCGTTAGAAGTCAGATTATTTATGGCAGCTACCTGTCGTTTCAGGGAAGATTTTACCCGGTTTTTAAATTCACCTGGATCATTCGTCATCATGGCATTGGATTCCTCAAAGCTGAGTCCAGCGGGATAATAACCCCCTGACCATGGATTATGCAGTGAAGTCTGATCTGAACCCAAATCCACCTTAATATTTCGTTCGGCAAGTCGTTCCCACAAATCCACAATGTTACCCAGGTAGGCAATGGAATGAGGCTGTTGTTTTTTCCTGTATTCCAAGGCAGTATCAATGGTTTTATCGGTATCATCAATAACTTCATCCACCCAGCCCTGCTCCATTCGTTTGTTGGCAGCAGCAGCGTTGATCTCAGCGGTAATGCTGACCACACCGGCAATGTTTCCGGCTTTGGGCTGAGCCCCGCTCATACCACCCAGGCCGGAGGTAACAAATAATTTTGTTCCTTTAGCATTGTCTTTATCAATCATTCTTGAGGCATTCAATACTGTAATGGTGGTGCCATGGACAATGCCCTGAGAGCCAATATACATAAAAGACCCGGCTGTCATCTGGCCGTACTGGGATACGCCCAGCGCATTGAATTTTTCCCAGTGGTCGGGTTTTGAATAGTTGGGGATTACCATTCCATTGGTAACAACCACGCGTGGCGCATCTTTGTGTGAAGGAAAAAGTCCCATGGGATGGCCTGAATACATGACCAGCGTTTGTTCATCTGTCATCTGCGCCAGATATTTCATGGTCAAAAGGTATTGCGCCCAGTTTTGGAACACAGCACCATTGCCGCCGTAAGTTATTAATTCATGCGGATGTTGAGCAACCGAGGGATCAAGGTTGTTTTGAATCATCACCATGACAGACCTTGCCTGCTGTGATTGCCCCGGATACCAGTCAATGGGACGTGCATACATGTCATAATCCGGACGAAAACGGTACATGTATATGCGTCCGTATTTTTTGAGTTCTTCTGCAAATTCCGGTGCCAGCGTGGCGTGGTACTTTTTGTCAAAATAACGCAGGGCATTTTTCACCGCCAGCTTTTTTTCGTCAGATGATAGAATATCCTTGCGTTTGGGTGCATGGTCAAGGTTTGGATCATACTCTTTCGGTGCGGGTAATTCAGAGGGAATACCTCTCTGTATCTGTTGTTGAAATGCTGCTTTGTCCATAATATCAATTATTAAAAATTGTAAGTTATTACTGAAGTTTCGGAGATGCTATCAGGTTGACAATCAGCATATTAAGCCAATGTTGTAAAACATATTAAATCCCAGATAATCAATGGGTTAAATCA